>JAJDZO010000263.1 GCA_022824605.1 Acidimicrobiia bacterium | reverse complement strand
TCGAGATGGTGAAGGGGCCGGTGCCGATGATCTCGCCAGGGTCGGTGTCGATGTCCCAGGTGTCGACGAAGGTGCCGTCATCCACATGGGGCTCGAGGATGTGGCGCGGGTAGATCGAGGTGCCCATGGAGCGCAGGAACGGAGCGAACGGCACCGGCAGGTGGAACTCGACGATGTGGTCGTCGATCACCCGCACGTCCATCTGGCCCTGCTGCCAGTCGCCGTTGTCGTCGAGGTACCGGAACTCGAAGGTGCTGCGGCTACTGGCCGGGATGTCGGGGTTGTAGACGATGCGGTTGAAGGTGAAGTCCACATCGTGGGCGGTGAACGGCTCGCCGTCGTGCCAGGTGACGTCGCGGCGCAGATGGAACGTCCACGTCAAGCCGTCGTCGGAGCGTTCCCACGACTCGGCCAGCGCGGGCTCCACCTCGTCGGTGAGCCACGAGGTCTCCGTGAGGCCCTCGAACAGGTAGCCGAGCACGTTGGAGGACCCCGCGTCGTTGGAGATGGCCAGGTTGAAGGTGAGCGGCTCCGAGATGGTGGAGACGGTGAGCGCGCCCCCGAACGTGCCGACCGTGTACTCGAACTCCTCCGCGTTGAGCTTGAGCCGGTCCACGGTCGACGGGTCCTCGACCGCGCCGGACTCAGCGACCGCCGCAGCAAAATCGCCGGTGATCGGGGCGTCGGCAATCTGGTCACCCGAGCATGCAGCCAGCAACATCGCAGACACGGCACAGGAGGCGACAAGCACGAACCTGGCCATGAATCTCACCGGCTTGAAGGCTACCCCCTCAGGGGAGGCTCAGTTACAGACCTGAGGTGGCGGCCAGGGACGCGATTGCGGGGGGCAGACCCTCGCCGCGGGGCAGGTCGAGAACGGTCATGGCGGTCTCGATGCCGCCGAGTGCGCCGAGCAGCATCGGCTCGTTGAGGTCGCCTAGATGGCCGATGCGGAAGGCCCTTCCGTCCAGCTCGGTCAACATCGCCGATCCGACACTGACATTGAAACGGTCCCGAGCCAGCGATATCAGCGGGTTGGCGTCGAGGTCACCGGTGCGCACGCAGGTGATGGCGGCGGTGCGGTGCTCGGGATCGGGAATGTTGATCTCCCAGGGGCCGGCTGTCGCCCATCCGTCCACCGCCGCATGCACCGCCGCAGCCCAGCGGCGATGGCGGGCCACGGAGGCCTCGATGCCGCCGGTCTCGGCGATGATGTCTAGCGCTTCCCTCAAGGCGAACATGTGCTGGATCGGCGGGGTGCCGCCGAAGCGGTGATATATGGCGCCCTCCTCGAATCGAGGCCCCCAGGCGAGATGGAACCGGGGGGTGGTCACCTCGCGGTTGCGCTCAATGGCCCGCTCGCTCAGCGCGCAGAACGACAAGCCCGGCGGCATCATCAGGCCCTTCTGGGAGGCCGCCAACACCACATCGATGCCCCAGTCGCGCATCTGCAGCGGCTCGATCCCCAGCGAGCACACCCCGTCCACCACGAACAGGGCGGGATGGTCGGCCGCGTCGATGGCGGCGCGCATCGCGGCCAAGTCCACCACCGCGCCGGTTGAGGTCTCCGTATGGACCACGCACACGCTGCGGATCCGGTGGGCGGTGTCGGCGGCCAGGATGTCTGCGATATCCGACGGTTCGGTCCGGCGGCGGGTGTGACGCTCGTTTCTCACCAGCTCATAACCGAGCTCTCGGGCCATCCTCGCCCAGCGCCGCCCGAACATGCCGCAGTCGGGGATCAGCACCGCATCTCCCGGATCCAGCGTGTTGGTGAGCGCCGACTCCCACGCACCATGTCCGACAGTGGTCAGAGCCACCACCTTGTCGGCTCCGCCGAAGATGTCGGGCAGCTCCCGCCAGATGCCGTCGACCATCGCCACGAATTCGGGGTCGGCAAAGTCGATCGCCGGACGGCGGAACGCCTCCAGCACCCGGTCGGGAATGTTGGTGGGCCCCGGATTCTGGACGAAGTACCGGCCCCCTACGCGGCGTGGACCTGCAGTCACAGCCTCACCTCCGAGCGTTGAGCCAGCGTTTGCGTTCAGGCATCGAGCCGGGCGGCGAGGGACTCCACCGAGTCGATGAACTCCTCGATCATCTCATACACCACCGCGGCGCTGCTGCGGGGCTGGTTCATCGTGCCGACGATCTGCCCGACGAAGTAGTTGGCCAGCTTCTCAGCCCCTGAACCGGAGGCGTGCGCGGCCCGCTCGATGCGACGCTGGGCGGTGCGGACCAGCACCGGCTGCAGCGGCATCCCGAGCGGGGCCGGCGTGTCGTCGCGCTGCCATTCGTCGGTCCACGCCGATTTCAACATCCGCGCCGGCTTGCCGGTGAGCGAGCGCGAGCGCATGGTGTCAGACGATGTGGCCGTGAGCATCTTGTCCTTCACCACGGGATGGGTCTCGGCTTCGGCAGTGGTGAGCCACACCGACCCGCACCACACGCCCTCAGCGCCCAGAGCCATGGCGGCCGCCATCTGCCTGCCCCGGCCGATGCCCCCCGCGCCGAGCACCGGCACATCGACGGCGTCGACGATCTCGGGGATCAGCACCATCGAGCCGATCTCACCGGTGTGGCCTCCGGCCTCGTATCCCTGCGCGATGATCACATCCACGCCCGCCGCCGCGTGGCGTTCGGCATGCACAGCCCGGCCCGCCAGGGCGCCGACCAGCTTGCCCGCGTCCTTGGCGGCGTCGATCATGTACTGCGGCGGCGGACCCAGCGCATTGGCCACGAACGCGCTGCGATGGGCCAGCGCGACCTCGAGTTGGGCGCCGGCCGCGTCGACTGAGAACGGGGTGGCGTCGCCGAGGCTGCCGAAGGCGGTCAACGAGTCCGAGCTGTCGTCGGGGGGCAGGGCAGGCACGTCGTAGCGGGCCAGGATGTCGTCCACGAAGTCGACGTGGGAGGCCGGGATCAACTGGCGCACATCGTCGAGCCCGAAGCCGCCGTCGGGGCCGCCGGCCAGGCTGGCCGGGATGATCACATCCACGCCGTAGGGCTTGTCGCCGATCTCGGCCTCGATCCATTCGAGGTCCACATCGAGACTCTCGGGTGAGTGGGCCACCGCACCCAGGACCCCCATCCCGCCGGCCTTCGACACCGCCGCCACCACGTCGCGGCAGTGGCTGAAGGCAAGAATGGGGAACTCGATCCCCAGCATGTCGGTGATACGGGTCTTCACGTCCGCCTCCTTTGGGTCTCGCTCCAGGTGAGGCCGCGTTCCACATTGGGCTCGCGGGGCAGACCCAGAACCTGCTCGGCCACGATGTTGCGCTGCACCGCGAACGTACCACCGCCCAGAGTCAGCGCCGGAGAGAACAACAGCCCGTAGTGCCAGACGGGATCGACCTGCGGGAACTGTCCGCCGCCGCGGGGGAAGTTGACCTCGGTGGCTCCGGCCTGCATCGGCTCGGGAACCTCACCGGCCGGACCCGACCCGGTGAGCATCCCGGACGCACCGACGGTAGACGCAGCCAGCTCCATCACCGTCTGTCCGTGATCGTCGGACATGATCTTCTGGATCGACGCCTCCGGTCCCGGGGTGCGCCCAGCCAGGCGGGCGCTGAGGGTTCGCAGCTGGTTGAGCCGCAGCACTTCGGCCTCGCAGTACACCGAGGCCAGCCGATCACGCAGCACCGGGTCGGCCACGCCGCCGTTGTGGATGACGAGTTCGATGAGCTGCTGCGCGGTCGGCCCGAGGCTCCACAGCACCCCACCCGACGACAGCCCGATCCGCTCGTTGGCCAACGTCACCTTGGCCAAGCGCCAGCCGTCCCCCTCCTCTCCCACCCGCAGGCCGGCGGGCAGGCGCACATCGTCGAAGAACACCTCGTTGAACGAATGGGCGGTGGTCATGTCCACGATGGGGCTCATGGTCACGCCGGGGGCGTCCATGGGGCAGATGAAATAGGAGATTCCCCGGTGTTTGGGCACGTCGGGGTCGGTGCGGGCGATGAGGATCCCGAACTTGCTGTGGTGGGCGCCGCTCGACCAGATCTTGGAGCCGTTCACCACGTAGGTGTCGCCGTCGCGCACGGCCCGGGTGGACAGCGAGGCCAGGTCCGATCCGGAGTCGGGCTCGCTGAAGAGCTGGCACCAGATCTCCTCGCCGCTGAGGATGGGCCACAGGTAGCGGTCCTTCTGCGCTGGGGTGCCCGCGGCGAGGATGGTGGGCGCGGCCCAGCCGATCCCGATCAGATTCTCGGGCCGCTTCACGCCGGCCGCCTCCAGCTCCTCGTCGATCACGATCTGGTGCAGCCCGTCGGCCTCCAGTCCCCACGGCCGAGGCCAGTGCGGGACCACATAACCGGCCTCAGCCAGCTGGCGGCCGGTGGGCTCGGGATGCTCCGCCAGCCAGCGCCGCACCTGCAGGCGGCGAGGATCGTCGGCGGCGGGAAGATCGAAGTCCATATGCACCCTCACTCTCGCCGCCACAGCCCCCACTCGCAACCGCGCCCCGGAGGCCGAGCGGACAGGCGAGCGAATTCGCCTCATGCGGGCGAGTCCGTGGCCCGGGCGGCCCGTGAGCACAGCGAGCAACAGCGGAGAATGCGCGGTCCCGCAGCACCCACCGGGCCGATACGGTGCGGCTGCCCGGCTCGCCGTTCCGGCGGGCGCCCACCACGGCAGGAGACGCGACATGAAGCTCGGACTGAACACTGGATACTGGTCGGCGGGGCCTCCGGCTGGAGTGGCCGAACAGATCGCGGCGGCCGACCGGCTCGGGTTCGACTCGATCTGGACGGCCGAGGCCTACGGATCGGACTGCTTCACGCCGCTGGCATGGTGGGGAGCGGCCACGGAGCGGGTGCGGCTGGGAACGTCCATCACGCAGATGTCGGCCCGCACTCCCGCTGCAACCGCAATGGCCGCCATGAGCCTCGACCATCTGTCGGGCGGCCGTTTCGTGCTGGGCGTCGGCGCGTCCGGTCCGCAGGTGGTGGAAGGCTGGTACGGGCGGCCCTACTCCCGGCCGCTGGCTCGCACCCGCGAGTACGTGGACATCGTGCGGCAGGTGGTCGCTCGGGCGGGCCCGGTCGCCTACGACGGCGAGTTCTACCAACTGCCCTACGCCGGCGAGGGGAGCACCGGGCTGGGCAAGGCGCTCAAGAGCACCGTGCACCCGCTGCGCACCGACATCCCGATCTTCCTCGGCGCCGAGGGACCCAAGAACGTGGCTCTGGCCGCCGAGATCTGCGACGGGTGGCTGGCCTGGCTGTTCTCGCCCCGCCACGACCCCATGTACCGAGGCTTCCTGGCCGACGGATTCAGCCGGCCGGGCGCCCGGCGCGATCCCGACGACTTCGAGGTGGTGGCATCCACCATATTGGTGCCCGGCGACGACGTGGACGCCTGCGCGGACTTCGTGCGACCAGTGATCGCGCTGTACGTGGGAGGCATGGGCGCCAAGGGTGCCAACTTCCACCGGGCCGTGTTCGACCGGATGGGTTACGAAGCGGAGTGCGAAACCATCCAGGACCTGTACCTGGCCGGCGACAGGGCGGCAGCCACCGCGGCGGTAACCACCGAGATGTGCGAGGAGATCGCGCTCATCGGCCCATGGCCCAAGATCGCCGAGGACTTGGAGGCCTGGCGGTCGTCGGTCGTCACCACGCTGCTGATCAGCGGCGATCCGGCCACCCTGGCGCGCTTCGCCGAACTGGCAGGGTCCCTTTAGCGGGCACCGAACGTGGCGTGGGGCAGGCTCTCGATGACGCCCTGCGGGGTGACGGCGATGAACTCGGCCAGTTCGGCGAACTCTTTGAGCGTGGTGGCGTCGGTGTAGCTCATCGCGCTGCGCAGCCCGGCCATCAACTTCAACACCAGCTTGGAGACCTCACCCTTGTAGCCGACAGTGCCCTCAACACCCTCGGGCGCCCGGTACGACAGGTACTCCTCGTCGAGATCCTCGCCCGAGCGGTCGGCCCGGGCCTGCACCGCCTCGAAGCTGGCCATGCCCCGGATGCGCTTCTGGAGGCCGTTGGGCCCCTGCTCCACCTCGCCGGGGCTCTCCTTGGTGCCGGCCAGCATGCTCCCGATCATCACGGTTGATGCCCCCGCGGCCAGAGCCTTGGCGATGTCGCCGGAGCTGCGGATGCCTCCGTCGGCGATCACCGGCACCTCGATCCCGGCCACATCGGCGATCGCGGTCAACTGAGGGACGCCCACCCCGGCCACGGTGCGGGTGGTGCACACTCCACCGGGTCCGACCCCCACCTTGACGGCGTCGGCGCCCGCGTCCACCAGGTCGACGGCGCCGTGCATGGTGGCCACGTTGCCGGCCAGCACATCGGTGTCACTGAAGTGGTGCTTGAGCCGGCGCACCCCGTCTATGGCGTGGTCGGAGTGGCCGTGGGCGATGTCGAGCACGAGCACGTCGACTCCGGCCGCCACCAGCGCCTTGGCCCGTTCGACCATATCTCGGTCGGTGCCTACGGCTGCACCAACGGCGAAGTTCTCGCCTGCATCCTTCACCCGGAAGATCTCGTCGGCCTGCGTGTCGGTCGGCATGAAGCGGTGCACGATGCCGATGCCGCCCAGCCGGGCCATGGCGATGGCCATCTCGTGCTCGCAGACGGTGTCCATGTTGGCGGCCACGACCGGCAGGTCGAGCTCGACGCGGCGCGACAGCCGAGTCCGCACCGACACATCCTGGCGGGACCGGATCGACGACCGCCGCGGCACGATCAACACGTCGTCGAAGGTGAGACCGGTGCGCAGCCCTGCGAGCCTCATAGGTGACGCCAAGCTACAAGGCGCGCCGGTGTCGGAGGAGGGAATCCGTCGACGCGCTTCAGCGGTTCAGTCGACGGAGATCTGGGCCATGAGTGTGGCCCTCTGCTCATCGAAGGTCTCCAGGTCCATCTGACCGTCGCTGTAGCGCCGGTGCAGATCCTCAACCTTGGCCATGATCTCGTCGTTGCTGAGCCCGGTTTCGGGCGGCGGCGCCTCATCGTCTTCGGTGTCACGCTGGCCGTGCTCCAACTCGAAGAGTTCGCCCCGCCCGAGGCGCTTCTGGCGCTTGGCCTCCGCACGGGCCTTCTTGGCCATGTCACGCTGACGCTTTGCGAAGCTGGATCGTCCGGTTGCCACTGGGATCAGCCTCCGTGAGTGTTCGTTGGCACCTTGCTGCGGCGAGGGCCGACGTACGAGGCTAGACCCGTACCAGGACAATTCCATCTAGAGGCCGAGCGGATATGCGAACGAATCCGCTCCGTGCGGGTGAGGCGGTGGCGTATGGTGACCTCTGCCAAGACCGCGAATCGGCCCAGTGCCGTTCACCATTCCGGGAGGACACCGAGCCATGGCGATGAAAACCGACCGCTTGATCGACCTGTTCGGGCTCGACGGCAAGTCGGCCGTGGTGACCGGCGGCAGCCGAGGCCTCGGTCACATGATCGCCGGCGGGCTGCTCGACGCGGGCTGCCGGGTGATCATCTCGGCCCGCAAGGTGGAGCAGGTGACCGCCGCGGCCGCAGAACTGTCGGCCCGCGGCGACTGCGAGGCCATACCGGCCGACCTGTCCGGCCCCGAGGGCTGTCAAGCGCTGGCCGACGCAGTGGCCGAGCGATGGGACTCGCTCGACGTTCTCGTCAACAACGC
>JAJDZO010000405.1 GCA_022824605.1 Acidimicrobiia bacterium | reverse complement strand
CCTGGTCTTCGCGCCGGGCGACACCCGCAGGGTCATCCGCATGTATCCCGTCGACAACAACATCGTGGAACCCGACGAGGAGCTCACGATCTCGCTGCTCGTGGTCAGCGGGCAAGTATCGGCAGGCTCCCCCACCACCATGACCTTGACCGACGACGACCGCGCCGACATGGAAATCCGACCCAATAACGGATACGTGGACGAGGGACGACAAGCCCAGTTCCAGGTGCACATGAAGAAGCCCAACCAAGACGACGTGACCGTAGACCTCGTCGTCACCGGCAACGCGCAGTCGGGCGTCGACTTCGAGAACCTGCCCGCAACCGTCACATTGCGCGCCGGAGACGAGACGGCCGACATCGCCATCAAGACAATTCCGGACACGATCGCAGAGGGCACAGAGACCGCCATTGTCAACCTCGCCAACATCGTGGGAGGAACCAACGTCACGATCGACGAGGACTTCAGCGAGTACAGGCTGTACATCCGCAACGTGGGGAAGCCCGGACCGCCCACTTCCGCAACACTGAGCGTCACCCCGGCAAGCGTCACGGAGAATGCCGGTGCCACAACAGTGACGGTGACGGCGACTCTGGTCGGGTCTGCGACGTTCGACGATGACCAGACGGTGACAGTCAAGGTGGGCAAGAACGGCGACACCGCCGAATCAGGCACCGACTACGCCGCCGTCAACGACTTCAACGTCACCATCACCGCCGGCCAGTCGAGCGCACAGAAGACGTTCACGCTCACGCCCACCAACGACACCCTCGACGAGCACGACGAGACCCTGACCGTCCACGCCACCGCCAGCGGCCTCACCGTCTCCGACGCCGCAGTCGCCATCACCGACGACGACACGGCGCCCACAGTGTCGGTGTCTGACGCCCCCAGCGTGACGGAGGGCGACAGCCCGCAGGACATCCACGACATGTCCTTCCTGGTCAGCATGAGCGCAGTGAGCGGCAAGACCGTAACCGTCGACTACACGTTGAGTGGCACGGCCACCGCAGGCAGCGACTACACGGCCCCGGATCCGCTGTCGGTCACCTTTGCGCCCGGAGACCAGCAGCAGAGCATCGTCGTTCCCATCCTCGGCGACACTGTCGCTGAGGCAGACGAGACCGTCATCGTGACGGTGACCGATCCCGAGTCGCAATCGCGGTTGCGCCGGCAAGCGATTCGCCCGGCCAAGACCTTCACACCGGACAAGAATGCCATGACTGCATACGGAACGATCCAGGACAATGACCTGCAGGGCGGGATTGCGTCGTCGTTGGTGCTGTATCCGGAGGTCATCTCCGAAGGCGGTGGCATCAAAGGCGTGAGCTATGTCACTGTCGAATTGGACGAGCCCGTAGCCGAGGACGTGACTTTCACGGTCGCGGCCGCGCCGGTGAGCCCCACAACCTCAGCCGACTACAAGCTCAACTCGAACCCCACTGTGACCGTAAAGGCGGGCGAACTCGAAAGCAGGGACTTCGCCACCATTACGGCCGTCGACAACAGTCAGGTCAACCCCGACAGGACGGTGAGGGTTACAGCGACGGTTGCGGAAACGCTGGTTCGAGCGCCCGCCTCCCAAGATTTGACCATCGCCGACGACGACCTGACAGGCCCCGCAGACGCGACCGTGAGCTTCGAGCGGGCGACCTACACCCTCGACGAGGACGGCAGACTCGACATCGGGATCACCCTCAGCGCCTCGCTCACCAGTCGCGCCGAGGTTCGGTACCTGTTGCACGCCCCCACCTCGCTGATCGGCAGAGACGGCGACATCCACACGACGGTCAACGGACCCGACGGATGGACCAGCACCGGAAACCTGGTCTTCGCGCCGGGCGACACCCGCAGAACCCTGCGTATCTTCCCGGTCGACAACGACATCGTGGAACCCGAAGAAGAGGTCGCGGTATCGCTTCTGGTGATCAGCGGACAGGTGAGGGCAGGCTCCCCCACCACCGTGACCTTGACCGACGACGACCGCACCTACATGCACGTGCGGCCCAACGTGGCGTACGCACACGAGGGACAGCAGGCCCGATTCCAGGTGCGGATGCGAAAAGCCAACCAGGACGACGTGTCCGTCGACCTCGTAGTCACCGGCAGCGCGCGGTCAGGCGCCGACTTCGAGGCCCTGCCCGCAACCGTCACGCTGCGCGCCGGAGACGAGATCGCCGATGTCGCCATCGCAACGACTCTCGACACCATCGCAGAAGGAACAGAGACCGTCATCGTCAACCTCGCCAACATCGTGGGAGGAACCAACGTCACGATCGACGAAGACTGGAGCGAATACAAGCTCTACCTCCAAAACAAGCGCAACACCGGACCACCCACCGCCGCAACACTGAGCGTCACCCCGTCAAGCGTCACCGAGAACGCCGGTGCCACGGCCCTCACCGTCACCGCGAACTTCGTCGGCGACGGCACCCTCACCACCGACACATCGGTGACGGTTACCGTCGGCAAGGCAGGCGACACCGCGATCTCCGGGACCGACTACACCGCCGCCAGCACGGTGACAGTGCCGATCGCAGCCGGACAATCAAGCGGCCAGGCCACATTCACACTCACGCCGACAGACGATGCCCTCCAAGAAGGCACAGAGACCATCACACTGCACGCCACCGCCACCGGCCTCACCATCTCCGACACCACAGTCACAATCACCGACAACGAGACGACGAACAGCGACATGTCGTCCTACTCGGACCTGATCGCCCAAATCTACGAATGGCGCAGCGATTTCCCCGAGAACAAGGACCACACCGATCGATGGGACCGGGTGCTGTTGGTTCTCGGCGAGTCCGTAGCCGACTCCTCGCTGACCCCCATGACAGCCGCCGAGGCCCAGACCTACGCCGAGAGAGGCTGGCAACGCTGGAACCAAGTGGTCGACGCGCTGACGGCAATAGAAGCCGCAACCACCCCGTAGCAGCCACCCCGCGAAGTTGACACTAGCTAGCGGCTTTGGCGGGGGCGTTGGTCGGCGGCGGCGGTGGACGCCAACTGATCGGCAATCTCGTTCCATTCGTCGCCCGAATGGCCCTTCACCCACCGGAACGTGATCTCCCCCGGCCGGCTCAGGTAGAGCTCGATCAGCGGTTGCCAGAGGTATTGGTTGGCTACCGGCTTGCGGTTGGAGTTGCGCCAGCCCCGCCTGAGCCAGCCGTCATACCACCGGTCGCGGAAACAGTTGACCACGTAAGTCGAGTCCGACACCACCTCCACCGGACCGTCCAGTTCGCGCAGCGCCTCCAGCACCGCCTGCAGTTCCATGCGCTGGTTGGTGGTGGCCCGCTCCGCCCCGCAGGCCCAGTCACCGCCGGGCACCACCCACGCCCAGCCGCCCGGTCCGGGGTTTCCCAGGCAGGCGCCGTCGGTGTACACCGCGGTCACAGACTCAGCGGGCTCAGAGCCGACCGGACAAGAGCCGACCGGACAAGAGTCGGCGGGATCAACGGGCACGGGCTGAGCGGGCACGCCTGAGATAGTCGCGCATCACAGGACCAGGGTCGCGAATCCCCCGGATGCTGCCATCATTAGGGGCAGTGGCTGACAACTTCTTGCGCCAGCTTCCAGACATCGACCCGGCCGAGACCCAGGAGTGGATCGACTCCCTCGACGCCGTGGTTGCCGCCAGCGGACGGGAGCGGGCCCGCTACATCGTGGCCAAGCTCCTCGCACGCTCCAACGAGCAGCACATCGGCGTGCCGCCCACCACCTCCACGCCCTACATCAACACCATCCCCGCCTCCCAGCAGCCGTTCTTCCCCGGCGATGAGCAGGTCGAGCGCCGCATCCGCCGTTTCATCCGCTGGAACGCAGCGGCCATGGTCATCCGGGCCAACAAGACCGCCGACGGCATCGGCGGTCACCTGTCCACCTTCGCCTCGTCGGCCTCGCTGTACGAAGTCGGCTTCAACCACTTCTTCAAAGGCAAAGACGACGGCCTCGTCGGCGATCACATCTACTTCCAGGGCCACGCCGCGCCCGGCGTGTACGCCCGGGCCTATCTGGAGGGCCGTCTCAGCGAGCAGGAACTCGACAACTTCCGCATGGAGGTGGGCGGCAACGGGCTGTCGGGCTACCCCCACCCCCGGCTCATGCCCGACTTCTGGGAGTACCCCACCGTGTCGATGGGGCTCGGGCCGATCAACTCCATCTACCACGCCCGCTTCAACCGCTACATGCACCACCGCCGCATCGACGACACCGACGACAGCACGGTGTGGTGCTTCCTCGGCGACGGCGAATGCGACGAACCCGAGACGCTGGGCGCCATCGCGCTGGCCGGACGCAGCGGCCTCGACAACCTGAAATGGGTGGTCAACTGCAACCTGCAGCGCCTAGACGGACCAGTCCGGGGCAACGGCAAGATCATCCAGGAACTCGAAGGGGTGTTCCGCGGCGCCGGCTGGAACGTGATCAAGGTGATCTGGGGCACCCGCTGGGACGAGCTGCTGATGCGCGACACCGACGGCGCGCTGCTCAACAAGATGATGACCACCGTCGACGGCGAATACCAGCGCTACGCGGTGGAGACGGGCGCCTACATCCGCGAGCACTTCTTCGGCCCCGACCCTCGCCTGCGCAAACTGGTCGAGCATCTCAGCGACGAGGACCTGCGGGTGCTGCCCCGCGGCGGCCACGACTACCAGAAGGTGTACGCCGCGTTCAAGGCCGCCACCGAGGTCACCGGCCAGCCCACCGTGATCCTGGCCAAGACCGTCAAGGGCTGGACCCTCGGCGAAGGCTTCGAGGGCCGCAACGCCACCCACCAGATCAAGAAGATGTCCACCACCCAGCTGATGGAGCTGCGTTCCCGGCTGCACATGGAGAACGAGATCGACGAAGCCGACCTCGCCGACGGGATACCGCCCTACTACCGGCCGCCGGCGGACTCCGCTGAGATCCGTTACATGATGGACCGCCGCCGCGCCCTCGACGGTGCGGTGCCCCGCCGGGTGGTGCGTGACCGCCGCCCCCTCACGCTGCCCGCCGACGGACCGTTCATCGACATGCGCAAAGGCTCCGGCGGGCGCAAGGTGTCGACCACCATGGCCTTCACCTCGCTGCTGCGCGACCTGATGCGCGACCAGTATTTCGGGCGGCGGGTCGTGCCGATCGTGCCCGACGAGGCCCGCACCTTCGGGATGGACTCGCTGTTCAGGGAGTTCCGCATCTACGCCCCCCACGGCCAGCTCTACGAGCCGGTCGACCACGACCTGCTGTTGAGCTACAGCGAGTCGACCGACGGCCAGATCCTCGAGGAGGGCATCACCGAGTGCGGTTCGCTGGCCAGTTGGCTGGCCGCGGCCACGTCGTACTCCAACCTGGGCGTGCCGATGGTGCCGTTCTTCGCCTTCTATTCGATGTTCGGCTTCCAGCGGGTGGGCGACTCGATCTGGGCCGCGGCCGACGCCCGAGCCCGCGGCTTCCTCATCGGCGCCACCGCGGGCCGCACCACGCTTCCCGGCGAGGGTCTGCAGCATCAGGACGGCCACAGCCATGTGCTGGCGTCCACCGTGCCGGCCTGCGAGGCCTACGACCCTGCCTTCGCCTACGAACTCGGCGCTGTCATCGACGAGGGCCTCCAGCGCATGTACCCGCCCGACGCCGCCGATGGAACCGACGTCTTCTATTACGTCACCGTCTACAACGAGAACTACGAGCAGCCGTCGCGCCCCGACCATGTGACCGGCGCCGACATCTGCAGCGGCCTGTACAAGTTCGACGACGGTCCGGGCAACCGCAGCCGCGCCGCCACCATCCTGTTCTCGGGTGCGTCGGTGGGTGCAGCCCGTGAAGCTCAGGCGCTGCTGGCCGAGCACCACGACACGGCGGCTGAGTTGTGGAGCGCCACCTCCTACCAGCGGCTCAGGCGAGAGGCGCTCGACGTGGAGCGCCGCAACCGGCTGCATCCCCAAGCCGATCCGGCGGTGCCGATGGTCACTCAGAAACTGACCGACTCCGACGGGCCGATCGTCGCGGTCACCGATTACATGACCCTGGTCCCCGACCAGATCGCCCGCTTCACACCGAGGCCGCTGCATGTGCTCGGCACCGACGGGTTCGGCCGTTCCGACACCCGAGAGGCGCTGCGACGGTTCTTCGAGGTCGACGCGGCCCAGATCGTGATTGCGGTACTGTCGGCGTTGACAGGATCAGGCGAAGCCACCACCGAGGAGGTGTCTGCCGCCATGCAGCGCTACGGGATCGACCCCGACCGCGACGATCCCGGCCACCCCGACACCGGCGCTCGTCTAACCTCCAGTTGATGAAACGGTCCAGGCGATGACGCGCACCGCAACAGGCACCCTGGCGGTGACCGGCAACCAAGACGCCGACCACCTGCTCAACACCGAGCCGCTCGCGCTGCTGTTGGGGATGCTGCTCGATCAGCAGATCCCCCTGGAGTGGGCGTTCATGGGGCCGTACCGGCTCACCGAGCGGCTCGGCACAGAGCTGGACGCCCACAACATCTCCGAGCACGATCCCGACGACTTCGCCGCAGTGGTGAAGACCAAGCCTGCGCTGCACCGGTTCCCGGGCTCGATGGCGACGAGGATGCAGGCGCTGTGCCACCATGTCGCCGATCACTACGGAGGCGACGCCGGGGCGCTCTGGGCAAGCGCAGCGAGCGGCGAGGAACTGTTCGGGCGGCTGCGAGCCCTGCCCGGCTACGGAGACGAGAAGGCCCGGATCCTCACCGCAGTGCTGGCCAAGCGCTTCGATGTGCGCCCCGAGGGCTGGGAGGCCTGCGCCGGTCCATTCGCCGACAACGAGCCCCGGTCAGTGGCCGACATCGACAGCCCGGAGGCCCTGCAACGGGTGCGGGCATGGAAGAAGCAGCAGAAGGCTCGCGGCAAAGGCAAGGACCAATGAGAGTCCGGCTCCTGCTGTGTGCAACGGTCATCGCCATCGTGGCCGCCGGTTGTGGGTCGAGCGATGACGCAACGGTGGCGGCGCCGGCTGAGCCAGTAGCCGAGACAGCGGCGGCCGAAACCGGTGCCAGCGCGACAGGCGACATGCCCGACTTGGAAATGACCAATGTGAACACCGGCGCATCTGTCAACCTTCAATCAATAGTTGATGGTGAGACTCCCCTGCTGCTCTGGTTCTGGGCACCGCATTGACCGACCTGTCGGAGAGAAGCTCCGCAACTTGAGCAGTTCGCTCAAGACCACCCCGAATCGGTGACGGTGATAGGCATCGGCGCTCAGGACGACCTCGCCTTCGCCGAACGGTTCGCGTCGCAGACCGGTACCACGTTCACCATGCTGTGGAGCGACTCGAACGAGTCGTGGCGCCACTTCGGCGTGGGCAGGAACTCAAGCGTCCGGCTGCTGGACGGCGGAGGCAACCTGGTGGAAGACGCGCCCGGCCATTTCGATCCGACCGGCCTCAGCGACCGACTAGCGGCCCTCGCCTGAGCGATGAGAAGGACGTCTCTCACCCGATTGGCCGCCGTGCCGCTAGTCGCCGCGATGTTGGCCGCCGGCTGTGGCTCCGACGACGACACGACGGCCGCGGACCCGGTCGAGACAGCGGAGGCAGCCGAGGCGGAAGCCGCACAAGACCGAGCCCAAGCTGAGGCCCGGGCGGAGGCCGAGGCAGCCGAGGCGGAAGCCGCTCGGGCTGAGGCTCAGGCCGCCGAGGCCGCCGAGGCGGAAGC
>JAJDZO010000275.1 GCA_022824605.1 Acidimicrobiia bacterium | reverse complement strand
TTCACGGTGCCAGACGTGATCGACGTGCTGCAAGGTGTCACACCCGACGGAGCCTGGGCTCGAAGTGTCACAGATGGCGCACTGGACCGCGACGAGCGACACCCGGCAACCCGCTGCGCCCACAATGGCGTGCGATCCGAGCGTTGCTGCGTGCTAGCTGCGGGACATCACGGCGCGCACCGCTACGGCCAGTGATGTCGCCCCGTTGAGGCGCCCACGAAACCGCCTGGGAGCATTCGAATTGCTGGTCGGTTCAACATGTTGCCCGACCTCAGGGTTCGCTCGCCGCGGCCTAACGACGGCTCGCCGCAGCGTCGAGGGCACTTGCAGCTGGGCCAGTTGCGGTTCTCTCGGTGTCAGATCGCACCATTGGACATTGCCCCGATCTACTGTCGATCCATGGCGCGAAGACCCGTCTGGCACCACATGCTGCTCGACAGCCGCGAGGAGGCGCTCACTGCCGTTGAGCTTCACAACGGACCTAGGTCCGGGCGGCCGCTCGAGGGTTTTGGGCGTACGGAAGGGTCAGGGCTGAAAGCGCTCACGGCCTGAGCCGTTTGGGTCCGTGACACTTGATCGAACCCAGGATGCCCGCAAGACAGCTAGTACCGTGGTGGCCATGGTGTCAGCCCCGACCATTGACGACGCGAGAGCCGCCGGGCAGGCCCTCACCAGCGCTGGCGTCCGCGAGGTGCTGGCGTTCGGATCGGTCGCGAGAGGCGACGCCGCCCCCTACAGCGACATCGACTTGGTGGTGGTCCTCAACGACCTCGACTACCGCCAGCGCCGCAGCATCGCCGTCGAGTTCAAAGCCGTCGCCACCGCGGCGGCCGGCCGACGCGTCGACGTGTGGCTCACAGACGTTCCCGAGTGGGCCGTCCAGAACCGCAGGGTCGCGTCGTTCGCTGCTGCGATCCGAGCCGACCTAGTGGCCGTGGCCGCTGGCAACGTCGACGACAACGCCATCCGATGGGACAAGGAGCAGGTCATGGCCGCATCCGACACCGAGGCCTCTTTCCGGCGCCTGCGCGAAGCCCACCGCCAGATCAATCGGCTCGCCGAGTTCCACCGCCCCGGAGCCCGAGAACAGCAGGCCGCGGCCGTCGGCGACGAGGAGACATACTACGAATTGCAGGCCGACCGCCTCGTGCAAGCCTGCACCGCAGCGGCCATGGCCATCGAAACCGCCTTCAAAGCCCTCGGCACCGACGCTCAGATCGACCCACAACTGCTGTACCGCAACCACCACGTCGCCCTCATCATCGAGCAGCTCGCCGCCGAGGACCGCGCCGCGGCTGATGTGATCTTCACCGGTGCTGTCACCTCCGACAGCGTTGTTGCCTGGCGTACCTTGGGCGACTACTTCCCGGACCCCGACGAGCCCCAGCCCGAGGATCTCGCCACCATCGCTTACACCGCCGCCATTTCCTCCGCTGCGGCCACCTCCGCCGGATACGCCAGCGACAAGCTCGCCCGCATGCACGGTCGCCGCGCCGTCAACGACTCGATTGACCAGGCCCTCGCCGAGTTGCGTGCCATTGCCAGAGGAGTCGACATCACCACCGGCGAACCATTCCCGTCAGATCCCGGCGCCGACTTCACGCGGGGCTTCTAGGGGCTATCCACAGCCTGCGACAGTAGTACATGCCGGGCGTGCAAACCTTGGTGTACTATCGGCCTTACAGCGGTTGCCGCCCTGTCGCCGGTGAGCCGGTCCGGGATCTGTCGCTGCATGGTCCTGGCCTACGTCACCTTCGGCGTCGACAGAGTCCCGTCGAAGAGGCACTGGCGGTATGCGCTAGTGGCGCCGAGACTCATCGCGCCGTATCCGCACGAGTACATTGAGCGCGCAATAGAGCCGGTTGAGGCGGTTGCGATGCTGGCGCGCGGCCAGTTCCGCGGTCTCAAGCAGTTGGCCGAATCCCGCGATGACGTCGCGGACCCACAGTGCGTGCCCGCCGACGCGGGCTGGGGATGGAATCTTGCGGGCGCGATCTGGGCAGGGGCAGAGACCGGCTCTCTCGACAGCCTCAAGTCCGTTCACCAAAGCCCACCCGACAATCGAGGCGCGGTCGCCAGCGGCGCGCTGTTGGCCTGTGCGCTCGCACGCGCGGAACGCCACAACGAGGCCATCGCCGTGCTCGACGCCTTGGCCGGATGCGACGACATGGACCCGGTCGACTGTGGCTGGGCGCTCGTTCAGCGAGCCCGAATCCATGCCGACATGGGCAACTTGGGCGTCGCACGGTCCGATGCCACCGAAGCGCAGCGCCTATTCGTTGCCGATCGAGACGACCCAACGGTCTCCGCGCTCCGAACGTCAGCAGCCTGGGTCCTCTACATCACCTCCGACACCACCGCGCATCAGCCCGAGCCAGACACGTCAGCTTCCGAGGATGAACTTGAGGAAGCCCAGCGGCAACGGGAGGCGGCCCAGCGTGAGGCCTTCAGAGGCCTGCTGGTCGCATCGGACACAACCGTGTCGTGGTGGCGCACCCAGCACGTTGCGCTGGCGCTCAGCCGACAACAGGACAGTAGTTTCGAGTCTTGGGTCAGAGATGACCCGACGACGAGTCTGGGCGGGCGTCCGATGCCTGATACTGAGTTGTTCGCGGCGGAGTTCAATGCCGACATGACCGGTGAGCACAGGACGTGGCAGGCGTTGTCTGCGCGGCGGGCACAGCAGACGCTAATGCACGCGGCCTCCTCCGGCGATGAGGAAGGCGAACTAGTCGAAGGCCTTGACGCCCTGCGACGCAGCGGCGATTCGCGGCGCCTGGCGCAAACAGCGGAGCATCTGGTGAGAACCGGACCGTTGCAGCCGCTCACCGCAGCGATGAACACCATCCCAACCTCAGGCTGGACCCGGACCACAACGCTGGCCAACCTTGAGGCACTAGCGCTCGCCGGGGACCTCATGGAGGAGGCGTCTGCCGATGAGCTGCTCGAAGGGTGCGCACAACTCGCGTGTGGCGATGCGACCGGCCTCGGCTGCACTATCAGCTACGGCTACTTTGACGTCCAGCACTACGGGACGCTAGCGGCTGCAGGGCTGCTGTCGGCTGCTTCTGACGCCATGCACAGCCGCCTCGCCGGCTATCTGGCGCGCTTGCCCACATCAACACCTGCCGCATATCGGCGCGGCGTCGAACGGGCGTTGATCCACCTGGACTACGCACATGTCGGTCCCGCGGACAAAGACGCACTGCGCGGCCTCGCCGAATGCGGCGACGCACGGTTGACCGGCGCCGTCAACGGGTGGTTCGCATCCCACGGCGACCCTGGCGCGCTCGCTGCGCTCAAACTTGCTGCGCTAGAGGGCGACCTAGACGCGCTCTCGCAGATCGACACCGACTTCGCCATGAACGGCCACGAGGCGGCCGCGCTCATCGAGATTCTCGAACGAGGCGTACAGCAAGCCCATTCCGAGGCGCTTACAGGAAATGGGAGCACCCGAAGCCTTCAGTATTGCTACGGTCTTGCCCATTGCAATCTGCTGTTGCCCGCCGCTGCACGATGGCAAGCCATAGTCGACCTCTTCGGCGAACCGGGCGCGTTCGTCGAAGACAAACGTGCGATCTGCGCCGCGATAGCGACACTGCCGGAGCATCTTCCACTAGAGGTCCGAGAGCAGATCTCCTCCCTCATCGACTCTGCAGCTGCCAACTCCAGATCGCTGTGGCCGGGATCAGAAGCAGGCGGCATGGCGCTGATTCTAAAGAACGCACTAGGACTCATCGATGACGAGGACCTAGATGCCGCCTTGACGAGTCTTGTGTTCGGATCCCACGTAGAGCGCCAAGATGCCTGTGCCGTACTGCACATAGCCCACTGCGCCAACCGCCACCTGCTGCTCAATGTGCTGGTGCACGACAGATACCACGCGGTGCGCCGCAGCGCGGCAGCAACGGTCGGGCACTTAGCCGGCAGCGGTACATCCGATGACATCGCGGCTCTTGTGGTCGCTAGTGCTCTGTCCACAAACGTTTGT
>JAJDZO010000369.1 GCA_022824605.1 Acidimicrobiia bacterium | reverse complement strand
ATCGACCGCGCAGTCCACAGCGCCAAAGCAGCCGTCAACCGAGTCCGCGCCATGACATGATCACGGGCGAGAGGTCGATGGTCACGTAGTAGAGACCAGTGACGAACGCTCTTGCACCCCAGATCACATATCTAGTTTCAGATGCAGTATCATTCTTGGTATTAACAGCGGCGAGATCTTTCCGAACGCACCGCTGGCGCTCGTTGCGGCCGAGGTGCGCTACCCGGCGGTTGCCGAGGGTGCCCTCGGCATGGCAGTCCACAGAAGGATCCGCGACGCGCTCGGCGCTGACTGGGTGATACACAACAACACCACACAGACTCTCGAAGCGGGCGTCGGTGCCGGTGGGCCGCAAGCGTCCCTGCGATCAGAGACGGTCGGCCGGATCACGTCCAGGAAACGAACGAGGATCATCACAGCCCGGCCGGAGAACTTCACCGTGGAGGTCGTCGACTACGTGCGCTTCGAAGACTTTCGAGATCTCCTCGAACGGGCGTCGACCGCAGTCGAGAGAGTGCTCAGGCCCGACGGGATCTCACGCGTCGGGCTTCGCTACATCGACGAGATCGCCGTCCCCGAATCAAGGCCGCAATGGAGCCGGTGGCTCAACTCGTCTCTGATGGCTCCGGCCCTGCCGCCTGAACTCACCCCGACCGAATGGACGGGAGCGGTCCATTACCAGGTGGCCCCGGACCAGTCTCTAGTGTTCCGGTACGGCCCGTCGGCTGGCCCAATCGTGTCGCCGGCCGGGCCCCTGAGGCGTCCCCGGGTGCCCGACGGGCCGATCTTCATGCTGGACTTCGACAGCTCGTGGCAACCGAGCGACATCCCAGCGTTCACCACCGACAGGATCATCGAGGCAACGGACCGCCTGCGCAGTCCCCTGCGGGCCCTGTTCGATAGCCTCCTCGAACCCTCGCTACTGGACGTCTTCAGACAGGATCCGCAAGATGACTGAGTCGGCGACTCAACTGACAACCGCGCCCACATCGACGACATCGGTCAACACCCCTCATATCGATCAGCCGACGAGGCTGTCCCCAGACGTGGTGGCGAACATGGCTGGGACGCTGAGGTCCGATGTCGGTGTCCTCTCTCAGGACGTGGCTCAAGTGCACAACGATTCGCTTCGGATCCAACTCGAGTCCCGCACCCACGAGGCGGCCAAGAGAGCGCCCACCGACCTCCTCTCGGAACTCGCCGACCTCGGATTCTCGTGGACCTCCATCGCGCGGATCGTCGGTGTGTCCATCCCCGCCGTCAGGAAATGGCGCCAGGGCGAAGCGGTGGCGGGACAGAACCGCCGAGAGCTCGCTCGGCTCGTGGCCCTCGTAGGCGTGCTCGCGAGCGATCATCTCATTGTTGACGTCGCCTCCTGGCTGGACATGCCCTTGGCCGAATCCAGCTTCACGGGAATCGATGTCCTTGCCGCGGGGCAGGTCCACGATCTGGTGGAGTATGCGGCTCAGCACATCGAAGGTGCCGAACTCCTGGACCGGGCAGTGCCAGCTTGGCGGGACAGTCTGGACGACCGGTTCGAGGTCTACCGCGCCGGAGACGGCGAACGGGCAATCCGGATGCGAACTGAGGCCGAGGCCGGGTGAGCCTGGAGCCAGCGGCGGATCCGGCGCGGCTCTACTCGGCCGTCGGGGCGGATGTCAACCCGCATCGGCCGCTCTTCACGGGCGATGTCTTCTCCAGCGTCGACATCCCCGGCGTCGGCTCCTCGCCGGCCATCGTGATCGGACATCCTTGCTCGATTCGCGGCAGGAACGGGAAGCTCGCCCAACGCACGCCGGTCGCCTCAATAGAGGCACACGGCCAGATCGCGCCGTCACGGTGGTGCGACGGGTATTTCAACAGGATGCCATTGGCAGGCTTGCCGCTGGACGGAGAGTTTCATGTCGCTCGCCTCGATCAGTTCGGGCTCGCGCTCACCAGCGAACTTCTGGCCGCGCGTCGCCTGGCGTGCCTCTCCCACCCAGGGATCAACCAACTCCAGCAGCGACTTGTTCACCACCAGACTCGGCTCGCTATTCCTTCACGCCAGTTTCAGCAGGCCTTCGACCACACATACGAGGAAGCTGATCTGCTGGAGAATTGGAGCACCGACCTAGCTGACATCGATGACGACCCCGCGTCGAGTTTCGAGTCGTGGCTTCGAGAAGGTGATCCCGACCGCCAGTCCCGACTAGAGGCGCACGAGGAACGGGCACCCATTCGCCGTGAAATGCACCGGGCAATCAGCCAGAGAAGATCAGCTCTCCAATAGACACCTCTCTGGAGAGGCTGCCCGCGAAGGCAGGCAATGGCTACCGGTTTCTGCAGTGGAGCACGCTTCGGGGGCATCTACGGCGCTTCAACTGGCAGACTGTGGCTTGGCGAAGCTCAACCCAGGTTCGATGAAGTCCTCCGCGGTACTGCCGGCCATGGGCCTGACTCATGAGGCGGCCTTCGAGTCGGCCCGCTGACCAGCCCACCGAACCATCCCCGAACCATTAGCTCACCATTACAGGGCGTGGGCCCACCTGCCGCGGGTGCATGGACGGGCGAGCTTCGCCTCGCCTGAGCGAGTACAGGCCGCTGCTGCGGGTGCCGCCGGACACCGGCATGCGGGCCGGCGTCACACCGACCGACTACGTTCGGGCCGTGACCACCGGGACCGCTGGGGCGGACAGATGAGGCTCACGGAGGCGGCGGAGCGCTCCTTCGCTCGTCATGAGACGTTCCATCCCCGTTACAGCTGGTTCCGCAAGGCGTACAGCCATGTCAGCGAGGACCCTCGAATCTTCGGCAAGCCTGACGCCCCGGTGGAGATCGGCGTGGGCAAGAACATGGTGCGAGCGATTCGCTTCTGGGGCATGGCCGCACGGCTGATCATCGACGATTCCGTCAACGCCGGAGGGCGGGGGGCCAGATGCGTACCCACCCGGCGGGGCCGAGCGCTCTTCGGCGAGCACGGCTGGGATCCCTACATGGAGGACCCAGGCACGCTTTGGCTTCTGCATTGGCTGCTGCTAGCGCCGAGGAGTTCGAGGCTGCCGGTCTGGTGGCTTGCCTTCAACAAGTTCCGTGCGGTCGAGTTTGCCGAGGCCGAACTTGAGGCTGCGATCTTGGCCCTGCTTGAAGAGGTCCCCGAGTGGCCCAATCCGCACC
>JAJDZO010000208.1 GCA_022824605.1 Acidimicrobiia bacterium | reverse complement strand
TGGCGCCGGCAGCCTGGCTGACGGAGTTCTTCAGCGCTCCCCGGCTGGTGACCCAGTCGGCCGAGTAGCCGTTGTAGATGCGCTTCTCGAACACGATGTGGCCCAGCGAGTCCCATTGGGTGCCGCACTGCAACGGCATGATGATGATGTCGTCGGTTCCGGCGAAATGCCGGTCGACACCGCCGTAGAAGTCCCGCACCGCCGTTCCGGCTATGGCGTCGGCGCCGTCGCGGATCATCAGGTGGATGGGATTGAACCGGCCCCTCGCACCGCTCTGGGGGCCCTCGTCGTCGAAGGGGAGCGCCATCGAGATCGTCTTGCCGGCCTTGATGAGGGCCGCGGCCGCAGCCACATGCTCGGGCTTGACGAAGTTGAGCGTTCCCCGCTGGTCGTCGTCTCCCCAACGCCCCCAGTTGCAGAGACGCTCGGAGATGCTTCGCACCGTGTCGATGTTGGGGGTCGTCATTGCGGGACTTCCTTCATCCGGGGAAATGGGCGCCGCCGCGCCGGCCGGGCACCCTACGCGCAAGCGGGTCGGGTGCCCCAACGGCGTCGGCTCGGCCGGCAGGAGGCTCCAGCGTGCAGGTAGATCTCACCACCGAGCAGGAGATGTTCCGCGACGCGGTGCGAGACTTCTGCGAACGCGAGATACCGGTCGAGTACGTGCGGGAGTGCGACCGCGAGCGCCGAGCCCCCCGCGAGCTCTACGAGAAGCTCGGGCAGCTCGGCTGGCTCGGCATCAACATTCCCACCGACTACGGCGGCGCGGGCGGCGGTCCAGTGGAGGTAGCCATCCTGCTGGAGGAGGTGGGCCGGTCGTTCCTCGACTTGGCCCTGTGGGTGTTCCGCGCCGTCACCTGGGGCGGCCTGGCGGTGGGCCGGGACGGCACCGAGGAACTCAAACGGGAGGTGCTGCCCCGCATTGCCGACGGCACCCGCACGGTGTGCTACTCGCTGACCGAGCCCGAGGCGGGCTCCGACGCGGCCTCCATCTCGCTGACCGCGGTGCCCGACGGGGACTGCTTCGTGCTGAACGGCCAGAAGGTGTTCACGTCGGGGTTCAAGGTCAGCGACTACGACCTGGTGACGGCCCGCACGTCGACGGAGGGCCCCAAGCACCACGGCATCAACAACTTCCTGGTGGACACCTCCTCGCCGGGTATCACCTGGACCCCGATGGAGACGCTCGGCCATTGGCCGCTGGGAACGGCGCATGTGTTCTTCGACGATGTGCGCGTCCCCGCCGGCCGGATGCTGGGCACCCTGCACAACGGCTGGCGCGACAACGCGGTGTACCTCCGCTACGAGCGGCTGTGCCTGTCGGCGGCCCGCACTGGCGCGTCCAAGGCTGCGCTGGCCGACGCGATCGCCTACGCCCAGCAGCGCCGGCAGTTCGGCCGGCCCATCTCGCAGTTCCAGGCGGTGAGCCACCGGCTGGCCGAGATGCAGATGCTCACCGAGATCTCCGAGATGCTGGTCTACCGCTACGCCGACCGTCTGGCCCGCGGCCTGGCCACCACCCGCGACGCCGCCATCCTGAAGCTGTACGTCTGCGAGGCCTACAAGAAAGTGGCCGACGACGGGCTTCAGGTGCTGGGCGGCTACGGCTACACCATGGAGCACGACCTGCAGCGCCACTACCGCGAGTCCCGGCTCGGCGTGATCGGGGCGGGCACCTCCGACATCCAGCGCAATATCATCGCCAGGACCATAGGAATATGACCACGCCATCGGCGCCGTGGGGACTGTGGGGACCTGAGTGACATCGATCATCACCGAGCAGGCCAGGCGCTGGGCGGCCGAGCCCTTCGCGCCGTCGGTGTTCCCGGTGGGCCGCAACGACGTCTTGCGTTTCGCCCACGCCATCGGAGCAACCGATCCGGTCCACACCGAGGTCGAGGCCGCCCACGCGGCCGGCTACCCGGATCTGTTGGCCCCCGCCTACTTCCCCTATGTCATCCGGATGCACGCCGCCAATCTCGCCGGTCGCGACCGCCTCGAAGCCGACGGCTCGGCCAGCGAGGACGTGCCGCCGCTCGACGTCAAGCGGGCCATGGCCGGAGAGACCGAGATCGAGATGGGCGTGCCGGTGTTCGCGGGCGACACCGTCACCATGCACAAGGAGATCGTCGACCTCTACGAGAAGGTCGGACGGTCGGGCCCGATGGCCTTCGTCAAGACTCAGTTCACGTTCTGGAACCAGGATTCGCAGTTGGTCATGCGCGAGCGTTTCACGAGGATCTACCGGTGAGCGTCCCGAGTCTTCCCTCGGTCGGTGATGAGGTTCCGACCCGCAACCATCGGCCCGACGAGATCGACCTGTTCATGTTCAGCGCCTCGGCTTGGCTCCTGCATCGGGTCCACTACGACACCCCCTTCACCACCGACCACGACGGCCACCGGGGCCTGCTGGTGCACGGCCCGCTGCAAGGGGCCTGGATGATGCAGGCCGTGCAGGCCTGGCTCGGTGTCGGCGCGTGGCCCCGCTCGATCACCTACCGCCACTTCGCCCCGGCCTATGCCGGTGACAGCCTCGAGTGCGGCGGCACGGTCACAGCCGTCGACGTGGACACAGGCTCCTTCGATGCGGACCTATGGGTGCGCAAGTCCGACGGAACGGTCACCACGAGCGGCTCGGCATCCTTCAGCGTCGCGCCCGCCTAGCGCGATTCGGCCGGGGTGGCCTCGCCGCTCACGGCCCGCTCCAGCCAACGGCCGCCGGTGTGCATCAGCAGCGATGAGCAGGCTGCGCTGGCCGCCACCAAGAGCCAGGCTGCGGAGTATCCCGATGTCTCCACCACCGCACCGAACAGCGGCGGCCCCACCACCCCACCGGCGTACAGCCCGGTGCCGGCGATGCCGGTGGCTAGTCCGGGAGCCGACGGGGTGCGGCTAACGATGGCGTAGTTGAACAGCGCCGGCCAGCCCCAGCCGCTGGCGAAGGCCAGGATGGTCACCGCCAGCAGCGGCACCGGAGTCGACACCTGACCCATAAGCACGAAGCTGGCCGCGCCCACCGCCAGCAAGCCGGTCAGCAGCGGCACATGGAGGCGTGGTGATCGGTCGCCCATGGCGCCCCAGAAGATCCGACATCCGATACCCACCACGCTGCTGATGGCCAGCACCGTGCCTGCCGGTCCGGGTTCCACCCCGGCCGCCACCGCGGACTCCACGTAGAAGGCGGCCACCGAGGCCCCGCCCACCACTGCGGTGGCTGCCGCCGCGGCCAGCACCACCAGCGGCCCCACCGGAACGCTCGCCCCCGGGCGGGCGGGACGGTCACGGCGACGTTGGCCGCCGCGACCCCACAGGATGAGCGGCAACGTGGCCAGCGCAGCCAATAGGAACGCCCAGCGCCAGCCCACAGTCAGGCCCACCAGCGGGACCGAGGCCCCGGCCAGCAGGGTGCTGATGGGCCCCGACGACTGCTTCACTCCGAAGGCGGCCCCTTGCAGGCGCACCGGGATGCGCTGGGTCATCACCAGGTTGGAGGCGGGAAGGGCCGCTCCGTTGGCGATGCCGGCTGTCACCATCAGCGCCAGCAGTGTCTCGTAGCTGCGGGCGAACAGCGCGATCGCCAGCATCGACGCGCCGCCCACCAGGGCCGAGGAGGCCACCGCCCGACGACCGCCCACGGTCTCGCAGAAGCGGCCTCCCGGCACCGAGGCCAGCACGGAGGCCAGGTAGTAGGCCGAGGCCACCAGACCCAGCCGGGTCTCGCTGAATCCGATCTCCTCGCGAATGAACACCGCCAGCGCGCCCAACAGGAACACCGGCAGGGCGCCCAGCGCGATGGAGGTGGTCGACACGGCCAGCCCCGCCATCGCGGAGCGCCGCTCACCCGCGGCGTCCTCCACCGTGGCGCGGGATTCGCTCACCCGAGGCTGCTGCGTTCTAGGGCGTCCCACACCGACGCGGTGGCCGACCGGAAGGCCGGATCGCTGGCGGTGTCACGCGTGCGTGGCCGGTCCAGCGGCACCTCCACCGTCTCCAGCGCCCAGGCGGGCGGCCCCGCCAGCACCGTGACCCGGTCGGCCAGCAACACCGCCTCCTCCACGTCGTGGGTCACGAACACGTAGGTGCGCGGGTCGAACTGCCAGGCCGTCTCGAACTCGGCCCAGAGCTTGCGTCGGGTGAGGGCGTCGAGGTGCACGAACGGCTCGTCGAGAAGCATCACGTCGGCGTCGTGGGCGAAGGCCCTCGACATGCCGGCCCGGGTCTGCTGCCCGGCCGAAAGCGATGAGGGCATCCGGTCGAGCATCCCCTTGAGCCCCACTCGGTCGGCGCTGAAGGAGCGGATCTTGTCGTACAGCCCGCGGCGCTTGTTGTTGAACTCCACCCCGATGCCGATGTTGCGGCCCACCGACCACCACGGGATCAGCGTGGGGTCCTGAAACACCATGGCGGTGCGGTTGGCGCGAAGTTGAGCCCCCTGGAATCGGATCGACCCCGCTTGGGGCTTGACGATGCCTGCGAGCAGTCGCAACAGGGTGCTCTTGCCGCAGCCGGTAGGGCCGACGACGGCATGCACCGACTGCGATTCGATCACGAGGTCGAGGTCTTCGATGGCCTCAACCTCGTCGGCGGTGCCGTCGCGGTACCGGTAGGACACAGCGTTCAGCTCGACCCGCACTACTGGCCCTCCGCGAGTCTCTGAACGCGTGGCGCGAAGTTCGGCTTGACTCCGATGGTGGGCAAGATATTATCTAATGTATAGTGCATGATCGGTCGGGTCGATGGACATCCGTCGCGGCCCGCACCGGCGAAGAGGTTGTCACCTTCGGGGGACGGCCGAATCCGATTCTCTGCGAGAGGGAGGACAACATGTCAAGACGGAACCGACTGGTAAAGGTGTTCACGGTGATCGCCGCCTTCGCCCTGCTGGCCACGGCCTGCGGCGATGACGATCCGGCGCCGACTGTCGACACCAGCGCGGTCGAGGCTGAAGCGGCTGCGGCCCAGGCCCAGGCAGACGCAGCCACATCTGAGGCTGCTGCAGCCCAGGCAGCCGCCGACGACGCCGCCGCGCAGGCTGCCGAGGCGCTCGCCGCTCTGGAGCAGGCTCAGGCTGATGCAGCCGCGGCCAGCGAAGCCGATGCCGCCGCTGCGGAAGCTGCCGCGGCCGAGCTTGAAGCGGCCGTCGCCGCTGCCGAAAGCGCCCAAGCTGCTGCTGAGGCCGCCCAGGCCGACGCCATGGCTGCACAGGACGAGGCTGAGTCCGCGCAGTCCGACGCCGCGGCCGCTCAGGCTGAGGCTGAGGCTGCTCAGGAAGCGGCGATGATGGAGCCCGAGGCGGCTTCGATCATCCGGTTCGCGTTCGCTCCGGATCCCGTCTGGGACTGGCTGACCGACACCGGTCTGCTGGCTCAGTGGGAAGAGGAGAACAACATCCGCATCCACACCAGCTCCACCTGGGACGAGTTCACCTACTTCGCAGGCGGCCACGGCGACATCGTGTCGATGGGCACCCAGGAGATCCCGGTGCTCGAGAACGAGACGTCCATCAAGACGGTCACCTTCGGCAAGTACAACTTCCAGCGCTCGCCGATGATGCGTCGCGCCGGCGATCCCTATGAGACGCTTGCCGACATTCCAGCCGGCTCGAACATCTGCGTGAGCAGCCCCGTGTCGAACACCGGCTTCTGGACCGTGCTGGCCGATCAGCTCCACGGCATCGACTACCGCGTCGGTGGCGGCGACTACAACCTGATCGTCAACGACCACTTCGTGAATCCGACCAACCTGCTGCGCGGCGACTGCGAAGCTGCGGTGGTCATTCCCGAGGCGGCGGTGCCGCACCTGCGCGCCGGCGAGATCGAGATCATGTACGACGGCCGGATGCCCTTCCAGCTCTACAACGAGTTCTCGGGCCTCAACGACGGCAAGAACCATGTGATGTCCAACCTGTTCACCGCTACCGAGGAGTGGTACGACTCGCACCCGCGTGAGGTGGCCGCGTTCCTCGAGTTGTGGCAGACCGGCATCGCGGAGTGGGAAGAGAACACCGCCGACATCGTGCGGGCGTATCCACAGCACTTCGCCGTCGAGGACGAGGCCGATGTCGAGTACACGGTCGGGTTCATGCAGGGCGCCAACGACTGGTTCGTCGAGAGCGTGTACCTCGACCAGGAGTGGGTCGACAGTGAGGTCGCGATCTACGACTTCATGACCGAGCTGCACCCGGACAACCCGAATATCCTCCCGTCGGACTATCCGGCGCCTCGCTACGAGATAGTTGCCCCTTAGGCATCAACAGTCAGGCAATGGCGGGCTGGTCGACCCCCCCAAGCGGTCAGCCCGCCATTGCACCTGTACGTGAGTGAAGTGAAGCGACCGCTGTTCGCAACAGCCGCTGTTGGCTGTTGCGAACAGCTTCGCTCTGGCCGTCCAGCCTCTTTGAAGTGAACGATTGTGACCGACACAGCAACTGACACCACCGCCGAAGCGCCGCAGACGCCCCGGGTCACCGAGGAGGAGCTCGCCCGCAAGGCGCGGCGAACCGAACTGACCTCGCGCTGGTTCTGGCGGATCCTCAGCTACATCGTGGTTCTGGCCGTCTGGGAGTTCGCCCTCCTCGACATCTTCGGCTTCCTGCGCGGCACCCCCCTGGATCCCAAGCTCTTGCCGGGACCCTCCGAAGTGGTGGCGACCTTCTTCGAGATCTGGGGCGAGGGGACGATGCCGGCCGCGTTCCAGGCGACGCTGACCCGCATCGCCATCGGCTTCGGCCTGTCGTTCCTGATCGGAGCGATGATCGGGATCCTGATGCAGTCCAAGTGGTTCGAGGGCTTCTTCAAGGACGCGGTGCTGATCAGCCTGTCGGCGCCTGGGCTGATCTGGGTGCTGATCACCGCCATCATCTTCGGCAACCGGCCCCTCGGACCGACCATCGCCATCATCTTGACCACCTTCGCACTGGTGACCGTCAACGTCTCCGAGGGCATCAAGGCGCTGCCCAAGGAACTGATCGACATGGCCAAGTCGTTCCAGGTGGGCACGTTCAAACGCAACCGTCAGATCGTGATCCCGCATCTGGCGCCCTACCTGTTCACCGGCCTGCGCTTCGGATTCTCCATCGCCTGGAAGGTGACCGTGTTGACCGAGGTCTTCTCCTCGTCGGAGGGCATCGGCTTCGAGATGCGCATCAGCGCCGTGCTGTTCGACATGAGTGAGTTCCTCACCTGGATCCTGGCCTTCTTCTTCTTCGCCTTGTTCTTGGAGAAGGTCGTGCTTGAAGCCATCGAGCGGCGCTACTTCCGGTGGCGCCAGGCCGTCACCGCGAGCTGAGAGGAGGTCTCACGATCATGACTGTCACCGAGACCCGCCCGAGCACGGCCGACAGCTCGCGGCCCGCTCCCACCCCCGCACAGCGGGTGGCCGCCATCCCCATGCAGATCGCCAAGTCGCCGCACTTCGCCCGGGTGCTGTTCCCCATCGCGCTGTTCGCGGTGTGGCTGCTGTCGCTGGCCGCGGTGGAGGAGATCTGGCCCTTCGCGGTCGACGTTCTGCCCACGCCCAGCGAAGTCGGCGCGTTCATGTGGGACGAGTTCATCACCGACACCCTCGCCCGCAAGAACCTCTACGAGACCTTCTACATCTCCTTGCGCCGGCTGATGTCGGGCTTCGCCATAGCCATGGTGCTCGGAACCGCGCTGGGTCTCGCAATGGGCCTCTCGCGAGCCACCAACGCCTTCTGCCACGACTGGACCATGGCCATCCTGGCCATGCCGGCGTTGGCCTGGGCGCTGTTCAACAGCATCATCTTCGGCTTCGACGACCGGGGCCCGATCCTCACAGTGATCCTGGCGGGCATTCCCTTCGTGATCGTGAACGTGCGAGAAGGGGTGCGCAACACGCCGCGCGAGCTGTTCGACATGGCCCGCTCCTTCCAAGTGCCCCAGTCGAAGGTCATCCGCCATGTGCTGGTGCCGTCGCTGATGCCGTTCATGTTCGCGGCGGCCCGGTACTGCTTCTCCATCGGCTGGAAGGGCCTGGTCATCGCCGAGGTGTTCGGGGGTCAGGACGGCGCCGGCTGGACCATCAAGTTCTGGTACGACGCACACCGGGCCCACGGTGTGGTCGGCTACGCCGCCTTCTTCGTGATATTCGCCATCCTCTTCGAGCGGCTCGTGTTCGAGCCGATCAGCCGGCGGGCCTTCCGCTGGCGGCCGCAGCTTCAGACTGAGGTGGTCGAGGAGGCCTTCGGCGAGCATCACGAGCACTACGGCGAAGAAGAGACGGCGAGGCACTGATGGCCTGCCGCACGGCAACATCTGTCGCAAAACTACGAGTGAACGGACGGTCAGTTGGCTGAGATCAGAATCAAGAACCTCCACAAGGAGTTCGGCACCGGCCAGGACAAGGTGGTCGCCCTCGAGAACGTCAACCTCGAGATCACCGGACACAGCTTCGTGTCGATCGTGGGGCCCTCAGGATGCGGCAAGTCGACGCTGCTCAACATCCTCACCGGGATCGAGACCCCCACCAACGGCACGGTCGACATAACCAGCGACGGTCATGTGGCCGCGCCCGGCTACGTGTTCCAGGCCGCCCGGCTACTGCCCTGGCGCACGGTGACCGACAACCTGCTGTTCGTCCAGGAGGACCGCTCCGATTCGACCAAGCAGCGCTGCCAGCGCTACCTGGAGATGGTCCAGCTCGGAGACAAGGGAGACAAGTTCCCCGGTGAGCTTTCCGGTGGCATGCAGCAGCGGGTGGGAATCGCCCGAGCGTTCTCCATCGAGCCCGACGTGCTGTTCATGGACGAGCCCTTCAGCCACCTCGACGCCATCACTGCCCGGGCGTTGCGGCGGGAGCTGCACCACATGTGGGACGAGACCAAGAAGATGGTGGTCTTCGTCACTCACGACGTGGGCGAGGCGGTCGAGCTGTCGAACCGGATCCTGGTGTTCGCCAAAGGCGGGAGCCTCGAGGACGACATCCAGATCGATCTGCCCTTTCCCCGCGACCCGGCCGACGACGAGGTGGCCGTGGCGAAGGCCCATGTGCTGCGAAAGTTCGAAGAACTCGACCTCCTCGCCTCCTGACAGGGCCCGCTGCTCGGGTTCAGGTAATCGACATCAGAACCTTGAGCGAGTCGGGGCTCTTCACTCGCTCGAACGCTTCGGACGCGTCGGCGAGCCCCAGGTGATCGGTGACGATGGCCTCAAGGTCGAGCGCCCCCGAAGCGGCCAACTCGATGCCGCGGGCGTAGTCGTCGATCGTGGCGGCCCGAGGGTTCCGCAGGGTCAGCTCCTTGAAGTAGAGCTGGTAGTAGGGCAGGCCCTGGCTTCCGCTGGTGAGGGTGCCGAACACCAGCACCTCCCCGCCCACCGCCGCCAGTTCTATGGACTGCGACAGGGTCGCCTCGATCCCGACGGCCTCCACCACCAGATCCGCGCCCCGTCCCTCTGTCAATTCCTCAAGCACAGAGCGGGCGTCGCCGGGTGTGGCCACCGCGGCAGCGCCCAGGCGGCGGGCCAGTTCCTGCTTCCACTCCGAACGGGTGACACCCACCACGGTGACCCCGCACTGGCGCAGGAGCTGAGTGAACAGCAGTCCGCTGACCCCGAGGCCGAGCACGACGGCGGTGTCTCCCGGGAATACCGGTGCGCTGCGCTGGGCGTGTACGCAGGTGCCCAGCACCTGAAGCAGCCCGGCCGCGGCCCCGCTGACGGAGTCGGGGATCTCCAGCAGCCGGTGGCTGGGGACCGAGATGTACTCGGCGAACACCCCGTCGGCGTCGCGGCCCAGCAGGCCGCCTTCGAGGCAGAGGTTGCCTCGGCCTTTGCGACACAGTGCACAGGTGCCGCACACGATGGCGGGGTCTATGAGCACCCTGCGCCCGGTCGGCGGCCCCGATCGGGCGGCCATCTCGACGACGCCGGCCATCTCATGGCCCATGATCCGCGGGTAGCTGACCGGGATGGCTCCGCTGAGGATCTTCACGTCGGTTCCGCAGATCCCGACGGTGGACATCCTCACCACCGCATGGCCGGGGTCGGAGCCGGTCGGCTCGGCCGTGTCGGCGTGAGTCAACTGTCCCGGCTCTGTGACCTGCACGCACTTCATGTCGGCCTCCCTGTCAGATATGTCGCCAGTGATACTATCGATCAGCCCCCCGGGGAATTGAAGAAGGAGTGGACGTGACCGATGCAGGCCTGAGCGTCCCGCACAAGCACACCCGCACCCGGGTGACCGCCCACGAGTTCGTGCGCGAGACTCTCAGAGAGGGCATCCTCGACGGCAGCATTCCCGGTGGGACGAGGCTGGTGCAGGCCGATCTCGCCGAGCAGCTGAGTGTGAGCACCACCCCGGTTCGGGAGGCTCTGCGCGACCTCGCCGCCGAGGGGATCGTGGAGCTCGACGCCCACCGGGGCGGCACCGTGCACCGCATCAGCAAGACGGAGCTCCAGGAGATATACGAGTTGCGCCTGGTGCTTGAAGTGGTTGCGGTGGAGAAGGCCGCTGAGCGGATGACCCCCGAGCAACTGGCTCAGGTCGGTGCCGTGCTGGAGCAGATGCAGGCGGCGCATCCCACCGCCGACTGGGTGATGCTCAATCGCGACTTCCACATGACCATCTACGAGGCTGCCGGGTCGCCGCGGCTGCTGGCGATCCTGCGCACCCTGCTGGACACCTCGGTGATGTACGTCAGCATGGCGCTCAAGGTCAGGCCCCGGGCCCGTGAGCAGGCCACCCGCGACCATCAGCGCATATTCGAGGCTCTCTCGCGTCACGATGCGGAGGTCGCCGCCGTGGCGGTCAGGGAACATCTGGAGATCCCGCGGTCGGTCCTCGAGGTCGACCTGCGCTCCTGAGAGGAAAGGAGTCCGTCGGATGGCACCCACTAGCGCCGCCGCGCTCGCGAGCGCCACCGAGGGCACCCCAACCATCGACATTCACTGCCACTTGGCCGTGCCGGAGTGCGAGCCGCTGCTGGCTGCGCACCGCCGCGGCGCCTACGAGCCCTACGTCCACTTCATGAACCAGAGCTCGAAGGATCACAACGCGGTGTTGATCCCGTCGATCGCCGCCCAGTTGAGCGACCCCGCCGCCCGGATCGAGCCGATGGACTCCATGGGTGTGAACGTGCAGGGGTTGGCCACCTTCGTGTCTCAGTACGGGTACTGGCTGCCGACCTCGGACGCGGTCGAG
>JAJDZO010000013.1 GCA_022824605.1 Acidimicrobiia bacterium | reverse complement strand
CAGTTGAAACACGACGACTCTTTGGCGACGATCCTGCTTGTCAGTCGCCTCTGCGCCGACGGCGTGAGGCCACTGAAGGCGTCGGAGTACTGGAGCCTGCTCGACCTCATCGGAGCAGACCCGGCTTGCAGCAGTGGACGGGGCGACAACGCGGTTCGCGGTGAGCCGGCCCACCCGCGGGAGGGGCTGAACGTGTTGCTCGGCTACCGCGACGAGCGTGTTGCTCCCGAATCCAGCATCTCCGAGGAGTTTGCTGATCGCATTCGTGGACTCATGGATCGCGCCGCGGCCGTGGCCTTCGAAGTCGAGCGGCTAGAGCAGTCCGGCATCAAGGCCCTCACCGCCTTCGACGAGCACTACCCGCGACTATGGCCGGCACGGCTGGGAGCCAAAGCGCCTCCGCTACTGCACGGGGCCGGTGCACTTGCACTGCTCGACACCCCCGGACTGGGAGTGGTCGGCAGCCGAGACGTGTCCCAACAAGGCGGTGAGGTCGCCAAGGAGGTTGCCCGGCTCGCGGCTCGGCGGGGTCTGCCGCTGGTGTCAGGAGGCGCCCGGGGCGTGGACCAACTGGCAATGAACGCGGCCCTCGAGGCTGGTGGGGCAGTCGTCGGGATCCTGGCCGAGTCCCTGTCGCGCAAGCTCAAGGGACCCGACGTGCGCCGGGCCATCTACGACGGCGTCACCGTTCTGTGTACTCCCTACAGCCCCGACGCTCCCTTCAGCACGGGCAACGCCATGGGACGCAACAAGCTGATCTACGCCCAGGCCGCCCTCACCGTTGTCGTTGCCAGCGATGATGGCTCCGGTGGCACATGGTCAGGCGCAACCGAGGCGCTCAACAACGGCTACGGGCTAGTCGCGGTATGGCGTGGCGACGGACAAGGTCCCGGAAACGAGCCCCTACAGCGAAGAGGCGCGATCCCTGTCACCAGCCTGGCCGACATTGAGTCAGTACTCGACAACGAACAAGCACCTCCATCCGAATCGCCCCCAGACACTCCGAGCCGGCCTGAGCAGCAGTGCCTGTTTGCCACAACCAGAACGGGATAGCCGCACCTCGGCCCGGCACGGTTCCCGGATCGGCGGTGGGAACGGCTGCTCGCGGCTCCAAACGGGAGTCTGAGTTCTCGGCCCATGCGTGTGCGAACAGACGTAGCCGTGAGGGCGTCGGCGCGCACCGAGGAGAACAGGCGGCGCAGCAAACCACTCGTGGCATGTCGTGACACATCACATTGGTGGGCCAATCCATACCTCAGAGACCGTTGAAGTCTCAAGGCAGATTCTCGTCCGTTTCCGAGATTCCCCGTTCGCTGAGGGTCAGATTCCCCGTTCAGGCTACAACTCGACGACCAGAGGTCTACCGTGATTGCGGGTTTGGCCTCTGATTTCTCGCAGCGCCCTAACCGCGACCGGCCCTCCCCAAGGATCGACCTGACCAGCTCGGCCTTGCACCCCGCGGACTGAAGGGCGTCGGCCCACGAGGACGCTCCTGTGCTCACAGACAGCCTGTCCTTACCCTCGTCCGTGAGGGGCCGCTGCATTGACTAGGAGATCGAGCAGAGAGATGTGCAGTTCCGTGGTAGCGATAACCGGAGCCGATGAGTCCGGGTGCTTAGAGTGGCACCATGCATGAGCTTGAGCGAATCGAGCACGCGCTCGCCGACAACGATCTTGACCCGGTCCTTTTTGAGCGGTGCGCGCAGGACTTGCTTGTTGAGACGTATCCGGGTCTCTCGCCTGTTCCTGGCGGACCGGACTGGGGTCGAGACGCCGATGTGCATGACGGTGCTGGGACACCACCACGGCTCATGGTCACGAAGTCCCGCGAGTACTCTGCCATCCGCTCGAACATGGTCGGTGGGCTGGAGTCTTTGGAGCAGCACTCCGTGTCTGTCGACCGAGTCGTCATCGCCAATCCGGGCAGGCTCAGCGAGATTCAGCGCGCGAAGCTACGCGAGGCCGCCGCTGAGCATGGCGCACACCTCGAAGCGGCGTACGACAGAGGTTTCTTTGCGAGTCGTCTGCGCCGGGATGGTGAGTGGCGGCAACGGCTCCTCGGCCTGTCGGGTGACCCCATCACGGTCAGTCGATCTCCTTGGCGGCTTGCGGAGAGCCCCTGGTCGCAACTGCCCCTAGTCGGACGCGAAGACCCATTGAACCAACTGGTGACGGGTGATGGGGACGTCATCCTCTTCGGCAAACCGGGCGTCGGCAAGACCCGACTGCTCGCGGAGGTGCCTGATGTCGTCTTTGTGGATCCCGACGCTGCCGAAGACCGCTTGGCAGACGACATCAGATGGATCGATCCAAAGGTGATCGTCGTCGATGATGTCGGTCAAGCCGCCAGGCTGGCTCGTCTCGTCCAGCGGTTGCGCCGACAGGAGGCCGACTGGCTGAATGTCCGGCTTGTCGTAGTGTGCTGGCCTTACGAGATTGATGCAGCCCGGGATCTCTTGCCAGGTGCGGGGGAGATTGAGCTTGACCTTCTCGAACGGCCTGACATCGGCGCGATCGTCCGGGCCATGGGCATCACCGGCGTGAGGGCACGACAGGAGATTCTTGATCAGGCTGAGGGCCGTCCGGGCTGGGCAGTGGCCCTCGCTGATCTCCTGCTGCGATCCGGCTGGGAGGATCTCGTGACCGGCAGGGCGCTATTGGGAGAGGTCGACGGCTATCTGAGGCGATCCCAGTTGAGCGTCAGCGCCCGGGATCTACTCGCAGTCGTGGCCGCGCTCGGCGGTGTCGAGGAAGGGGATCTGTCGACCCTCGCTACGACAGTTGGTGTTTCGAGGCCAGAGGCCGGCCGGCTGCTGGGAGCGGTTGCAAAGGGCGGCCTCTTGGACGTCGAGCAGCGTCGAACTATCGACGGCACCAACTGTAGGTACTCAGTCCGGCCGCCGATGTTGGCTGATGCCGTTGCCGCGGAGCACTACATGGTGGGCGATGTCCCACTCGGGGACATCTGCGGCCTTTGGGAGGCGTGGCCTGAGCGCAGAGTCGATCTGGTCGTCACGGTGTGTACGGCGGCGCAGTTCGGATCCGACCGTGCACGGGCGATGATCGATGGACTTGTCGGCGAGACTCTCGAGGAGGATCTCACGCCGCATGAGGTCAGGCGGGTCTACAAGTACTATCTGCTTGTCGACAAGCGTTGCGCTGCCAGCGTTGTTCAGCGGCTCGCTGACGAGTTCAGCGGGCTTGACGACGACGTGAAGCGCAACGGCTACCGCCTCCAGCCCATAGTTGAGCTGCTCGACCTGGCTGCTGCTCATTACTTCGACCGACGGGCGGTTCGCCTCATGTTGGAGATGGCGATCTATGACACACGAGAGACCAACCCCAACCCGGAGCATCCACTCCGGAAACTTGATGACCTTTGCACCCGATTTCACCCGGACACTCCGGTCACTTCCGACCATCGCTCCCTCGTTGCATCTGTCCTTCGGGACTTCCTTCCCGACGAGCCAACCGACGCCCATTGGCGTGTATGGGCAACCGCAGCGCAGGGCGTTCTTAAACCGCACGCAAGGGGAACATTCAATGTGCCAGAGAACGTGCAGCAGTTCAGCATCATGCAGACGATCGTGGCTCCAGACCATGCGAGCCTGATCCACGAGGAGCTTTGGCCTCCTATCCGTGACGACCTTGGATCGGCGCCGACGGCAGTGGTAGCTGAGTTCTCAGATCTGGTCCACGAGTGGCTGCTGGTCGGCGGCGGGCACGACCATCCGTTCGGACAGAACCATCCACAAGACGCAATCGAGCGTGCTGATGTCGTAGGGCGAGCGATGCTCGCTGACCTCATCGAGCTGAGCACAGGCAAGCCCGGCCTCGAAGCGAGAATCAAGAGCACCGCAGAGACGTTCGACATCGAACTTCCGACGGAGCTGACCTCCAACAAAGAAGAGAACCCGTTCTTCCGTGACATCTACTGGCTGAACGGCGGGCAGGTCACGGAGGAGGAACTACGAGCCGACATAGCGGACTGGGTCGCGGGGTGGGCGCTCAAATCTGCCGACGAGGTCGCATGTCGTCTCGTGGAGCTTCGGAACGAGCTCAACACAGCGGGAATCTCGTGGCCTGATCGAGTGTGGATAGCCTGCGAGTCTCTCGCCAAAAAGGTAGATGATCCACAAGCCTGGATAGCAGCATCACTTCGTCATGGCTTGTTCCCGGAAGCGGCCCCCTTCGCAGATCGGCTCGTGTTGATGCAGCCCCCTGAGCTTCGACAACTGGCTGAGGAATGCCTCGGGGATGCCCATGCCAGAGGGCCCATGCTCGCGGCGCTGTTGTCCAACCCTCCCGACGACGGCCTTCTTGACCTCGCCGTGCCGCAGTTGACCCCCGGGGACTACGGCTGGCTCGA
>JAJDZO010000215.1 GCA_022824605.1 Acidimicrobiia bacterium | reverse complement strand
CGTCGGCCACATCAACCGTCGCGGTTCCCTGTGTTGACGACACCGTGTAGCCGTTCCCAGAGTTCACCGTCGCAGTGACCGAACCGTCGGTTTCGTCGGTGCTGTCGTTCGTGGTGCCCACGGTCAACGTGGCGCTGCCCGAGGATGGAATCGTCACCGTTTGCGTACCAGGCGTCACACCGAAGTCGCCGGACTGCGCCACCGTCACGCTCACATCGAGGTTCGCGGCGGGCGCAGGATTCGCAGAAAGCGTGAACGTCGCGTCGCCGCCCTCGGTGATGTCGCCGCCGGCGCTGACACTGATCTCAGGCACGCTGGCGGTGTCGTCGTCGGCCACATCAACCGTCGCCGAGCCCTCGGTCGCTGACACCGTGTAGCCGTTGCCGCTCTGCACGGTCAAAGTGACCGAGCCGTCGGCTTCGTCGGTGCTGTCGCCCGTCGTGCTTATGGTCAGCGTGGTGCTGCCGGCAGTTGGGATGGTGGCCGTGAGCGAGCCTGGCGCCACTCCGTAGTCGCCGGTGCTTGTGACATCAACGGTGACGTCCAGGTCTGCCGTGGGTGCAGGATTCGCACTGAGGGTGAAGCTGGCGTCGGAGCCCTCGGTTATGTCGCCGTCAGCGGCGATGCTCACCTCAGGCTCGGAGACCGAGGCAGGCAGGCCGCTGATCTCCAACTCGAAGTCGCCCGTGCGGCTGGAGCGGTACGTTGTCGCCTCGATCGTGTACCAGCCCGCGGCGAGCGTCTTGCTGATACGGGAGTTGTAGTTGCCCGACTGGATGTCGTCGTTCCTGGCTTCCTCACTGCCGCTTCGAACGTTCTCGCCGCGACGCAGATACAGGTACGTGTCGATCGAGGACTTCAACGTCATCGTCACATCGCTCGATTGGGCGAGGTTGACGGTGTAGAACTTGGCGTGCTTGCCGCCTCGCACGACCGAGTTGCAGGTGTTGACCCACGTGCCCGACGTCTTGCCGTCGGCGCTGATGTGACTGAGGCAGGGGTCGGCGCCGTCGTTGTCGGCCACGTTGACGGTTGCGTCACCGGCCGAGCCCGACACGGTGTAGCCCGCGCCGCTTTGGATCGTGGCTGTCACAGAGCCGTCGGACTCGGGCGCGCTGTCATCATCGGTAGCGATCGTCAACGTTGCGGAACCACTCGGGGCGATGGTGACCGTCTGCGAGCCGGTGCTGACATAGTCGCCGCTCTGGGTCACAGCGACCGTCACGTCGAGATCGGATGCGGGAGTGGGGCTGGCTGTGAGCGTAAAGGTCGCGTCGGCTCCTTCGGTGACGTCGCCGCCGGCGGTGATGCTGATCTCGGGCATGTCGTTGTCGGCGATGTTGACGGTGGCCGTCCCCTGACTGCTCGAAACGGTGTAGCCGCTGCCGGTGTTGACCGTGGCGGTGAGCGAGCCGCTGTCCTCGATGGCATTGTCGTCGGTGGTGGTGAGCGTGAGCTTGGCGCTGCCCGACGACGTGATCGTGACCGTTTGCGTGCCCGCAGTCACTCCGAAGTCACCCGCGGTCGTCACCGCCACCGTGACATCAAGGTCCGCAGGCGGCGCCGGAGTGGCGCTCACAGTGAAGCCGGCGTCGGCACCCTCGGTAATGTCGCCGTCAGCGGTGATGCTGATCTCGGGTGTACTTGACGGCGGCGGCAGGCCGCTGACGTTCAGCTGGAACGTGCCGGGCTTGGACAGCCTGTAGATCGTCGCTTCGATGGTGTACCAGCCGGCCTCCAACTGCTCGATGATGCGGGAGTTTCGGCTAAAGCCGTGGATGTCGTCGTTCTCGTTGCGCTTCGCGCCGTCCTTGTTGTTCTTGCCTTTCCTGAGAATGAGATACGTATCGTTGAAGGGCGCCAGGTACTCGAGGTCGATCGTCAGCTTGGCCGGCTGCTTGAGCTGGAAGGTGTAGAAGCGAGCGAACATTTCGAATCTGTCACTCGACTTGCAGGCCGCGGCCCATGCTCCGGTGACTTTGCCATTGGCGGGCAGGGGCTCAGTACACGGGTCGCCGTCGTCGTTGGCGACGGCCACGGTTGCCTCGGCGCCGGTGGGAGACACCGCGTAACCGCTGCCGGCGGTGACGGTTGCGGTGACCGAGCCCTTCGCCTCAGCGACGTTGTCGCTCACCGTGGTGAGAGTGAGTTCGGCGCGGCCGCTCGACGGGATCACGACGGTTTGCGTGCCCGGCGTCACGCCGAAGTCGCCCGCGGTGCTGATGTTGATGGTGGCGCTGACGCTGGTGGCCGGAGCGGGATGGGCGCGGACATGGAATTTGACGTCGAGGCCCTCTTCGACATCGGGGCCGGCGACGACGCTCACCTCGGGGTCGCGAGACGACAGCGTCGGCAAGCCGGTGATCCAGAGCGCGCCGCCGCCGGCGACGTACTGGCCCACCGAGGTCGCTTCGATCGTGTACCAGCCGGGATCGAGGGTGACGCTCAGAGCGGCGGCGTCGGCATCGCGCGTGCCGCTGTTGTCGTCCTCGTGCAGAGCTGTGCCCGACAGGGTGTTCCTGCCTCGCCGCACGTAGAGATAGTCGTCCCCGTTGCCCGCCACTTCCAGGCCGATCGTGCGGCGCTGGTTCAGATGGATCGTGAAGTAGCCCGAGTAGTTGGCGCCGGCTTCCTGGGACTGACATTCCTGGGCGTAGCGGAAGGGGTTCCGGACGTCGGAGCGGAGGTGCTCGATGCACGGCGCCACATCGTTGTCGAACACGTTGGCCACCGCGGATCCGGCCGTGTTGGAGATCTCGTAGTGGTTCGCGCTCAACAGTGTGAGTTCGATGCTGCCATTCGGCTCGGTTCTCTTATCGTCGGAGGTATTGAACGTGATGGTGGCTCTGCCATTGGCGTCGAGCTTCACCGTCATCGGGTCGGCGATGGCGTGCGCAGCCACCACGTAGTTGCCCGTCAGCTTCACGCCCACCTTGATTTTCTCGACCACCGCGTTCGCGTTCCCGGTGAGGGTGAAGACGGCATCCTCGCCCTCGCTGATGTCGCTGTCGGCGACGATGCTGAGCTCCTGGCTGTCGTCGTCCTCGATGGCCACGGTGTGCTTCCAGGCCGTGCGGGACATCAGGTAGCCGGCGCTCGGGCGCAGTGCCGCGGTGACCGAGCCGTCCGGCTTGGCGACATCGTCTCCGGTGGTGCTCAGGGTGAGCGTCGCGCTGCCCGTGGTCGGGATGGTGACCGTCCGCACGCCCCGGGTAACGCCGTAGCTTCCCTTGGGTGCGACCTCTACTTTGACGGCCAGCGGCGAGGCGGGCGCCGGATTCGCGGCCACGGTGAAGGTGATGTCTGAGCCCTCGACCACGTCGGCGCCGTCGGTGAAGCTGATCGTCGGGACCGCCGACAGGCCGGCGACTTGCAGTGAGAGGGTCCCGGTCCCGCTCTGTCCGTGGGAAGCAGTCGTCGCCTCGATCGTGTATCGGCCGGCTGCGAGCGTCTCGCTGATCCGGGCATTGGTGCCGCTGCCGCTGTTGTCGTCCTCGTGCAGGATGTCGCCGTCCTGAGCGTTGTATCCCCGTCGGAGGTAGAGATACGTATCGGCGCTGGAGGTGAGGTCGATGGTCACCGTCGTCGGCGCGGCCAGTGTGAACGTGAAGTAGCGCCGCGTCTTCGAGGAGGGACTCGGCGACGCGGTCCAAGTGGTGGTACCGGAGCTGGTGAGTTCTTCGTGGACGGAGGGCGGGGGCAGTTGCGCGAAGCCGTGTCCCCAGGTGTTGTTGGGCACAGGGCTGCCGTTCGGACTGGCGTGCGACTTCAGGTAGCCGGTCACCTGCGCCGGTGTGAAGGTGGGGTTCTGCTGCACGACCAGCGCAGCCAATCCGCCGACGTGCGGGCCGGCCGCGCTCGTGCCGCAGAAGCGGCCGCGCGCCGCGGTCTGCTGGCAGGCCGCGCCGACGATGTCGGGCAGGATGCGCCCGTCCGGGCTCGGCCCGCGGCTGCTGTAGTTGTGAATGCTGGTCGAACTGCCCGCGCCGACGCTGAGCACGCCGAGGTGCGGGCTGTCGGACGGGGACAAGATGCTGTAGCCGTCTGATTGGGTGGACAGGACCACGTCCCAGGAGACGAGCTGGATCCAGCTCGGCGCGGTGCCGCTGTTGTGCTCGATCCGGAAGCCGTACCTGCCGGCAGTGGTTGCTTTGTATAGGCCGGCTTCTGTGGGGTCGTGGGTCCTTCCGCCCGACTGGGTGTCGTCGAGTTTCTTGACCACGGCCTCGTTCGGCGCGCCGGGATTCTTCACTATCACCAGTGCCAGATCGCTGTCCGCTCCGCCCCAGGTGTCGTTCCAGCGCATGAACAAGCGGACCGTCTCGCCTGCAGCAAGGTTGAACGCCTGGTATTCGGTGTTGGTCGTCCATTCGTGGATGTCGTCGTCGTCGGCGTCTGTGAAGGGACCGAACCAGGTGTCGCGGTGTTGGTTCCCGGCGCCGTTGACCCAGACGATGCCGTTGTCTGCCGCCCACTTGACCGTCCTCAGGGGGCCGGTGCTGAACCGGGTCGTTCCATCGGGCGGACCGTGGAAGTTCCAGATGATGGAGTAGACGATCACCTGCACGCCTTGGTTGTGCATCCACCTGGTCGCCGTCTGCAGATCCAGCCACGATCTCGGGTTGGCGATGTAGAGACTGGCGTCGGGCGCCATATCCATGACGGTCTCGGCCACCGTGGTGCCGTGGAGGTCGCCGCCGCCGGACCCACCGGCGGGAGCCGTGCAGTCGGCAATGTCGCGGGTGGTACGGCCGAGGGCCGTGAAGCAGAGCGCTTCGATGTCGCTCGGCACGTCGGTGCCCATCAGTTGAGGCAGCCCGGTGAAGCCGTCCCTCGCCCCGATGAACGACGATGCGTCGATCACGCCGACCTTGACGCCCTGCCCCTTGATCCCGGCGTTGTGCCAGTTGCGGGCCAGGTGCGAAACGACGCCACCGCTGGTGACGCTGCCTCGGAGCTTCATGGGCTGCGCCAGCTCGCGCGCCCAACTCACACCGGGGGTCTGCGCCAGGGTGGCGAGCGCGGTAGCAGGCACGAAGGCCTCGATGTGGTTGTCGAGCACGTTGCGGACGTCGCCGCCGTTGCTGTTGATCACGTTGATCACGTGCTGCACGTCGCCGTCGACGATGATCGACAGAGCGAGCATCGTGACGGTGCTGTTGCCGGTGTCACCGGGCACGAACGGCGTAGCGGCTTGGTCGCTGTCTGTGCCGCCGCTGTAGGCGAAGTCGGCCGCGTGCTGAGCGCCCCACGGATTGTCGGCGATGTTGCTCAGGTTCGAGCCGAGGTTGGGGTAGCTGAGGCCTCCGGCGTCGGACAACTCGGGAGGCGCCAGGTCGTCGGTGACGTCGAAGTTGTCGTCGCCGTCATCGGCTAGAGCCTGTGTCGACGGCATCGCCAGCAATCCGAGAACCACGGCGAGAACTGCGATCAACCTCAATCGCGACCGTTGCCCGAACCTCGGCATCATCGACTGTGGAGCCTACCATCCGCGCGGCCCGTACTCATCGCACAAGCGGCCGAGCGAGCCGGCGGGCGGCAGACCTCGTGTGAGTGCTGGCCCGGGCCCCGGATCGGTAGCGATGGCAGCGGCTTGCGGCTCTGCGGGTCCGCGCTCTGGGTCGGGTCGGGGCGCTACGGTGGCGCCAGGCGCGTGGGCGGACGGGCTGGCCTGTCGGCGTGTGCGTCCCAGCGTCGATCAGGAGCACTTCTGTGGACATTCACACACTGCTTGGCGACGAGGCCGAGTCATTGCTACAGCACGAGTGCAAGACCTTCGAGCGGGACTCGCTCACCTTGCCCGGGCCCGACTTCGTGGACCGGGTCCTCGCCGGCAGCGACCGCTCGCCGCAGGTGCTGCGCAGCATCGCCTCGCTGTTCGGCAGCGGCCGGCTGGCCGGCAGCGGCTACGTGTCGATTCTTCCCGTCGACCAGGGGATAGAGCACTCCGGGGCGGCGTCGTTCGCGCCAAACCCCGTCTACTTCGACCCGCTGCGCATCGTGGAGCTGGCCATCGAGGGCGGCTGCAACGCGGTGGCCTCCACGTTCGGTGTGCTCGGGCTGGCGTCGCGCCGTTACGCCCATCGCATACCGTTCATCGTGAAGCTCAACCACAACGAGCTGCTGAGCCATCCCGAGTCGTACGACCAGGTGATGTTCGGATCGGTCGAGCAGGCCTGGGATCTGGGCGCGGCCGGAGTGGGCGCCACCATCTACTTCGGCTCCGACAACGCCCGGCGACAGATAGGTGAGGTGTCCGAGGCGTTCGCGGCCGCCCACGAGCTCGGCATGTTCACGGTGCTGTGGTGCTACCTGCGCAACTCAGCGTTCAAGGTGGACGGCACCGACTACCACGCCGCCGCCGACCTCACCGGACAGGCCAACCACCTGGGCGTCACCATCGAGGCCGACATCATCAAGCAGAAGCTGCCCACCAACAACGGCGGCTACCGCGCCGTCGGCTTCGGCAAGACCCACGACCTGGTGTACGACCAGCTCAGCACCGACCATCCCATCGACCTTTGCCGCTACCAGGTGGCCAACTGCTACATGGGCCGGGTGGGGCTGATCAACAGCGGCGGCGCCTCCTCCGGCGCGGGAGACCTCGCCGAGGCGGTGGCCACCGCAGTCATCAACAAGCGGGCCGGGGGCATGGGCCTGATCTCGGGCCGCAAGGCGTTCCAGCGTCCCATGGCCGACGGCGTCGAGTTGCTCAACGCCATCCAGGACGTGTACTTGGACTCCTCCGTAACCGTCGCCTGACCTCGGATCGCCCCACCGCCTGCGGGGCAGGGGTCAGGCGACCTGCCAGGTGGGGCGGGAGTGCAGTAGATCGTGGAGGTCGCCGGGGCCGGCCTTCGATTGCGACGCCGCGATCTGAGAGGTGACCGACGAACCGTACTCGGAGCGTTCGACGGCCCGGAACACCCCGATCGGGGTGGGCACGTCGTTGGTGTTGGCCAGCCGGCTCAGCGCGAACGCCACCGACGGGTCGGGATCGGTCTCGTCGTGAACCACCAGGGCGTCCGCCCCGGCCTCGGCCACCGCCACCACCCGGGCCCGACCGCCGTGCATGACCACGCCCCACTCGCCGTCGGCACCGAAACGCACCGGCTCACCGTGGCGCAGGTCGATCAGCATCGAGTCGCGGGCGTCGCGCTTGGTGAGGGCCGCGAAGGCGCCGTCGTTGAAGACGTTGCAGTTCTGGAACACCTCCACGAACGCCGCGCCCGGATGGTCGTGGGCCCGGCGGAACATGTCCTGCATGTGGCCCCGGTCCATGTCGTGGGTGCGGGCCACGAACGCCGCCTCGGCCCCCAGCGCCAGCGACACCGCGTTGAACGGCTGCTCCACCGAGCCGTGCGGGGTGGACTTGGTGACCTTGCCCCGCTCGCTGGTGGGCGAGTACTGGCCCTTGGTCAGCCCGTAGATCTGGTTGTTGAACAGCAGGATGTTGAGGTTCACGTTGCGGCGCAGCGCATGGATCAGATGGTTGCCGCCGATCGACATCATGTCGCCGTCGCCGCCCACCACCCACACGTGCAGGTCGCCCCGAGCCATGGCCAACCCGGTGGCCACCGCGGGCGAGCGCCCGTGGATGGCGTGCAGGCCGTAGGTGTTCATGTAGTACGGGAACCGGGCTGCGCAGCCGATACCCGACACGAACACCGTGTCCTCGCGCCGCACGTCCAGCTCGGGCATCAGCAGCTGCACCGCGGTGAGGATCGAGTAGTCGCCGCAGCCGGGACACCAGCGGACCTCCTGGTCGGTGGCCCAGTCCTTGCGGGTGGTGACAGGCGCGGCGGTCATCGCACTCGTCCCGTTGCTCGCTGCTCTGTGGTCATCGGGCCTCCCCCGTAGCTGCGATCTCGTTCCAACACGCCTCGACTATCTCGGCCGCGGTGAAGGGCTGGCCCGACACCTTGGTCACCGACCGGGCGTCCACCAGGTACTCGGCTCGAAGCATCCGGCAGAGCTGCCCTGTGTTCATCTCCGGCACGACGACCCGCTCGAAGGACCTCAGCAGATCGCCCAGATTGGCCGGCAGCGGGTTGAGGTGGCGCAGATGGATGTGGGCCAGGCGGTGTCCGGCCGACTCCAAGCGGCGCCGGGCCCCGGTGATGGCGCCCCAGGTCGATCCCCAGCTCACCGCGGCCACCGCTGCGTCGGGATCGCCGGCCACCTCGGCGGGCGGGACGTGGTGGGCGATAAGGGCGATGCGCTCGGCCCGCAGCCGCACCATGGCCTGGTGGTTGTCGGGGTCGTAGCTGATGTTGCCGCTGCCGTCGGCCTTCTCGATCCCGCCGATGCGATGCATCAGATCGGGCGTGCCCGGCACCGCCCAGGGACGCACCAGCCGCTCGTCGCGCCGGAACGGCCAGAACACGGCCTCTCCGTCCTCGTTGACGTGGTTGGGCATGGAAGCGAAGTTGACCTCTATCGAATCGAGCTGCGTCACGTCGGGGATGCGCCAGGGCTCGCTGCTGTTGGCCAGGTAGCCGTCGGACAGCAGGATCACCGGGGTGCGGTGCTCGACCGCGATGCGGACCGCCTCGATGGCCGCGAAGAAGCAGTCGGAGGGGCTCTGGGCTGCGACGATCGGCAGCGGGGCCTCGCCGTGGCGGCCGTACATGGCCATCAGCAGATCGGCGGCCTCGGTCTTGGTGGGCAGGCCGGTGGAGGGCCCGCCCCGCTGGATGTCGATCACCACCAGGGGCACCTCGAGGCTGACGGCCAGACCGACGGTCTCGGCCTTGAGGGCCATGCCCGGACCCGAGGTGGTGGTGACGCCGATGTGGCCCCCGTAGGCCGCGCCCAGAGCGGCGCCCACCGCGGCGATCTCGTCCTCGGCCTGCAGGGTGCGGACCC
>JAJDZO010000139.1 GCA_022824605.1 Acidimicrobiia bacterium | reverse complement strand
CGAGATCCACATCGACCGGGTGGACGGGTCGACCGTCACCTATGTCGTCGAATCAGTCGAGCGCCACGACAAGGACGAGTTCCCCACCGAGGCGGTCTACGGCGCCACCGAGGATCCGACGTTGAGGCTGGTCACCTGCGGCGGCGACTTCGACTTCGACGTGCGCACCTACGACGACAATGTCATAGTCTTCGCTGAACTCGCGTGAGTCCTCTATCTCATCGGCATCGACGCGGGCGTGACCACCGCGGGCAGGTCGGTTGAACCGCTGAGATAGGCGTCCACTGCTGCGGCGCAGGCCCGGCCCTCGGCGATGGCCCACACGATGAGGCTCTGGCCCCGGCCCATGTCGCCGCACACGTACACGCCGTCGATGTTGGTGGCCCAGTCGTCGCCGCGGGCCACGTTGCCCCGGGCGTCGAGATGCACGCCGAACTGCTCGATCAGCGGCCCCTGCTCGGGTCCGACGAATCCCATGGCCAGCAGCACCAACTCCGCGGGGATCTCCTCGGTGGTGCCCGGAATCGGATCGAAGCTCATCCGCCCGTCTCGGAACGTCTGTTCCACCCGCACGGTGGCCAGCGCGGCCAGGTTGCCGTCGCCGTCGCCGATGAACTCGGTGGTGTTGATGGCGTAGTCGCGCTCGCCGCCCTCCTCGTGGGCCGACGAGACCCGGTAGATCATGGGCCATGTCGGCCACGGATCGGCCTCGGGACGCTCGTCGGGCGGCCGGGGCATGATCTCGAACTGTCGGATCGAGGCGGCCCGCTGGCGGTGGGCGGTGCCCAGGCAGTCGGCCCCGGTGTCGCCGCCGCCGATGATCACCACCCGCTTGCCCGCGGCGGTGATGGGCGGCTCATCGATGTCGCCCTCCTGCACCCGGTTGGCTCCGGGCAGGTACTCCATGGCCTGGTACACGCCCTGTAGATCCCGGCCCGGGATGGGCAGGTCGCGCCAGGCGGTTGCCCCGCACGCCAGCACCACCGCATCGAAGTCCGCCAGCAGTTCTTGGGCGCCCACGTCGGTGCCCACCTCGACGCCCGCCCGGAACTCGGTGCCCTCGGCGGCCATCTGGGCCAACCGGCGCTCGAGATGGCGCTTCTCCATCTTGAACTCGGGGATCCCGTATCGCAGCAGGCCACCGATGCGGTCGGCCCGCTCGAAGGTGACCACACCGTGTCCGGCCCTGGTGAGCTGCTGGGCCGCGGCCAGCCCGGCCGGACCCGAGCCCACCACGGCGACGCGTCGGCCGGTACGCACCGCAGGCGGCTGGGGAACGATCCAGCCTTCGGCCCAGGCCCGGTCGACGATCTCGACCTCGACCTGCTTGATCGTGACCGGTGGTTCGTGGATGCCGAGCACGCAGGCCGCCTCGCAGGGCGCGGGGCACAACCGGCCGGTGAACTCGGGGAAGTTGTTGGTGGCATGCAGACGTTCGATGGCCCGCCGCCAGTGACCCCGGTACACCAGGTCGTTCCAATCGGGTATGAGGTTCCCGAGAGGGCAGCCGCTGTTGCAGAACGGGATCCCGCAGTCCATGCAGCGTGACGCCTGCTGGCGCAGCTTCTCGGCGGGGAAGTCCTCGTACACCTCGCGCCAGTCGCGCAGACGAACCGGCACCGGCCGGCGAGTCGGCAACTCCCGGTCATGCACCATGAAGCCCCGCGGATCAGCCATCGGCGGGCCTCCCCCACCGGTCGTGCCGACGCATCGGCACCGGCCGTCGCATCACGAAACTCCGCGGATCAGCCATCGGCGGGCCTCCCCCGACGGTCGTGCCGACGCATCGGCACCGGCCGCCGCATCACGAAACTCCGCGGATCAGCCATGGTCGACGGTGGCTCATCCGTGGGCGGCGGCCATCACCGCGGCCACCTCGTCGGTTCCCGCGGCGCGAGCCTGCTCCGCGGCGATCATCACCCGCTTGTAGTCGAGGGGCATCACCTTCACGAACGCTGCCGCCGACGCCGCCCAGTCGGCCAGAAGCCGGCTGGCCACCTCGCTGCCGGTCTCATGGCGGTGCTGCTCCACCCGGTGCTTCAACCACACGAGATCCTCGGCGTCGAGTGCCTCGAGGGCCACCATCTCAGGGTTCACCCGCACGGGCAGTTTGCCGGCGGGGTCGTACACGAAGGCGATCCCGCCCGACATCCCGGCCGCGAAGTTGCGCCCCACCGGACCGAGCACCACGGTGCGCCCGCCGGTCATGTACTCGCATCCGTGGTCGCCGACGCCCTCCACCACGGCGATGGCGCCGGAGTTGCGCACGCAGAACCGCTCCCCCACCAGTCCACGTAGGTACATCTCGCCGCCGGTGGCGCCATAGCCGATGACGTTGCCCGCGATCACGTTGCGTTCGGCGGCGAAGTTGGCGTCGGCTCCCGGCCGCACCACGATGCGTCCGCCCGACAGGCCTTTGCCCACATAGTCGTTGGCGTCACCTTCGAGGCGCAGCGTTATGCCGCGGGGAACGAACGCACCGAACGACGTGCCCGCCGAGCCGGTGAAGTTGACCACGATGGTGTCGTCGGGCAGACCGCTGCCGCCGTAGCGGCGGGTGACCTCGCTGCCCAGCAGCGTGCCCACGGTGCGGTTGGTGTTGCGGATGGGGATGTCGATGGTGACCGGGCGGCTGTCTTCGAGGGCGCCCTCGGCCAACTGGATGAGCATCTGGTCGAGGGCACGGCCCAGACCGTGGTCCTGCTCCAGCCGCTGATGGCGCACCGTCTCGGGCGACATCTCCGGCAGGTGCAGAATGGGTGTGAGGTCCAGGCCCGCCGCCTTCCAGTGGTCGACGGCGTCGGTGACGTCGAGCATCTCGACCTGCCCCACCGCCTCCTCAATGCTGCGAAAGCCCAACTCGGCCAGCAGCGCCCGCACCTCTTCGGCGATGAACTCGAAGAAGTTCACCACGAATTCGGGCTGTCCCGAGAACTTCTTGCGCAGTTCGGGGTTCTGGGTGGCCACACCCACCGGGCAGGTGTCGAGGTGGCACACCCGCATCATCACGCAGCCCATCACCACCAGCGGCGCGGTGGCGAAACCGAACTCCTCGGCCCCCAGCAGCGCAGCCACCATCACGTCGCGGCCGGTCTTGAGCTGGCCGTCGACCTGCACCACGATGCGGTCGCGCAGGTCGTTGAGCAGCAGCGTCTGCTGGGTCTCGGCCAGCCCCAGCTCCCACGGTGCGCCCGCGTGCTTGATGGAGGTCAGCGGCGAGGCGCCCGTGCCGCCGTCGTTGCCCGAGATCAGCACCACGTCGGCGTGGGCCTTCGACACGCCGGCGGCCACCGTGCCCACCCCGACCTCGGCCACCAGCTTCACATGGATGCGGGCGGCGGGGTTGGCGTTCTTGAGATCGTGGATGAGTTGGGCCAGATCCTCGATGGAGTAGATGTCGTGATGCGGTGGCGGGGAGATGAGCCCCACACCGGGTGTGGAGTGGCGGGTCTTGGCGATCCACGGGTACACCTTGTGGCCGGGCAGCTGGCCGCCCTCGCCCGGCTTGGCCCCCTGAGCCATCTTGATCTGGATGTCGTCGGCGTTGACGAGATATTCGCTGGTCACGCCGAAGCGCCCCGACGCGGCCTGCTTCACCGCGCTGCGCCTCAGGTCGCCGTTGGCGTCGGGGATGTAGCGGTCGGCGTCCTCGCCGCCCTCACCGGTGTTGGAGCGGCCTCCGATGCGGTTCATGGCGATGGCCAGGGTCTCGTGGGCCTCCTTGGAGATCGACCCGTAGCTCATGGCGCCGGTGGCGAAGCGCCTCATGATCTCCGAGATCGGCTCGACCTCGTCGATCGGCACCGGCGGCCGCTCACCGGTGCGGAGCCGGAACAGCCCCCGCAGCGTGCCCAGCCTCCGGGACTGGTCGTCGATGCTGCGGGTGTACTCACCGAAGATGTCGTAGCGGCGCTCGCGGGTGGCGTGTTGCAGCTTGAACACCGTCTCGGGGTTGAACAGGTGGTATTCGCCCTCGCGGCGCCACTGGTACTCGCCTCCGGCCTCGATGGTGCGATGGGCCCGCCGGGCGGCGTTCGCGGGGAACGCCCGCCGGTGCCGCTTCGCCACCGCGGCCGCGATCTCGTGCAGGCCGATACCCGCGAGACGACTCGACGTGCCGGTGAAGTGCCGGTCCACCAGCTCCGGGCCCAATCCGATGGCCTCGAATATCTGGGCGCCGGTGTAGGAGGCCACCGTGGAGATGCCCATCTTGGACATCACCTTGAGGATCCCTGTGCAGGCGGCCTTCACGAAGTTGCGATGGGCCGCCTCGACGCCTGTCGACGGGTGCAGGCCGTGAAGCCCCTCGTTGACCATGTGGGTGATGGTCTCGAAGGCCAGGTAGGGATTGACGGCGTTGGCGCCGTAGCCGAGATGCAGGCACAGGTGATGGACTTCACGGGCGTCGCCCGACTCCGACACCAGCCCCACCCGGGTGCGGGTGCGCTCACGCACCAGATGCTGATGCACCGCCGCGGTGGCCAGCAGCGACGGGATGGGCGCCATCTGCTCGTCGCTGCCGCGGTCCGACACGACCAGGATCCCGGCACCGCCGGCGATAGCGGCCGAAGCGGCCTCGCACAGCGTGTCCAGCGCGGCGCTCAGGCCGTCGCCGCCGTCGGTCACCGGGTAGAGCGCGCTGAGCACCTCCGTCCGCAGGTCGCCCAGGCCGCCCGGCTCGCCGATTCCCACCAGCCGGGCCAACTCCGCTTCGGTGAGCACCGGGCTGTCGAGATGAACGGTCCGACACGACGACGGCTGCGGATCGAACAGGTTGGCTTCGGGGCCGACGCGGGCGTACAGCGAGGTGACGAGCTCCTCACGGATGGCGTCGAGGGGAGGGTTGGTGACCTGCGCGAACAACTGTTTGAAGTAGTCGTAGATGGGCCTGGCCTTCTCCGAGAGCACCGCGGGGGGCGTGTCGGTGCCCATCGAGCCCAACGCCTCCTTGCCGCTGATCGCCATGGGCGCGAGCAGCAGGCGGTGCTCCTCGTGGGTGTGGCCGAACATCTGCTGGCGCGCCAGCAGCGGGCCCTCGTCGCGGCGCGCCGGCTCGCGATCGGGCAGGTCGCTCAGCTGTACCAGGTTCTGGCGGAGCCACTGGCCGTAGGGCCGGGCCGAGGCCAGCCGGTCCTTGATCTCGTCGTCGCGCACGATGCG
>JAJDZO010000090.1 GCA_022824605.1 Acidimicrobiia bacterium | reverse complement strand
GAGTAGGTGTAGTCCATGCCCTGTCGGTGCAGGTCCGCCTCGGCGATGCGGTAGGGGCGCCCGAAGTGGGCGCATTCGATGAGCTGCTTGAGCAGCTTGCTCGGACCCCCGCCGGGCACGCCGTGCCACGGGCCGAACACGCCGCCGAAGCGCACCACCGCAGTGTCGAGCCCGTAGGAGTCGGTGTAGTTGTGGCACAGCCACTCCGAGGCCAGCTTCATCGAGGCGTAGAGCGACGGCGGATACTCGCTCACCACGCTGAGGGTGAAGTCCTCCAGCGTGTCGTCTTCGGGGGCCACGCGGCGGCGGCCCATGGTCACCACCGTGGAGCTGCAGAACACCACCCTGCGCAACCCCGCCATCCGGGCGGCCTCGAGCACGCTCATGGTGCCCATGACGTTCACCCTCACGCCGGCCACCGGGCGGGGGATCAGGTCCCGGGTGAGAAGCGACGCGGTGTGGATGATCCGGTCGACGCCATGGGCCTCCACGGCACGAAGCAGGTCGCCGATGTCGCCGATGTCGCCTTTGACCAACTCCACCGAGCCGAGGTCCAGACGCTCGGCAAGATTCTGCTCGCTGAAGGCGACGTCGTAGAGGATCGGTCGCTCGCCTCGCTCGGCCGCTATGCGGTCCGCAGCCAGCGAGCCGATCATGCCGGCACCGGTAATCAAGGTGGTCATCGCAGCCGTTCCTTTCCGCATCAGCCGGCGGCCAGGGCGTGCCTGACTGTCTACTTGATCCGATTGCCGAGGCGCCCATCGGAACCTCACCCGGCCAGCACCACACCATGAACAGGCCCGCCGCCGACTACTCGGCTTCCTTTCGCGATGGCCGAACCTGTAACATCGGCCAGCCGGCGCGAAGGGATCGATGTTGAGCGACAACGACAGCGGTCAGCCGCTGCGAGAGGTAGTGGCGGGCAAGCTCCGCTTGATGATCCTGGACGGCGAGTTGAAGCCGGGCCAACGGCTGGTGGAGGGCCACCTGGCCGAGCGGCTCGGCGTGAGCCGCAACCCGGTACGTGAGGCGATGCGCTCACTGGAGGCCACCGGCCTGATCGAGGTGGTGCCCAGGCGGGGCGCCCACGTGTGCGCCATCGACAAGTGCGAGGTCCACCACATCCAGCAGATCCGGATCCTCGTGGAGGGCTACGCCGTGGAGCAGGCCGCCATGCTCCAGGATCCCGACGGCATCGAGCGGATCCGCCAGTGCATGGAGAAGGGACGCCAGGCCACCGAGCGCGGCGACGCGGTGACCGCCGCGGTGTGCCACCGTGAGTTCCACATCGCGGTGGAGAAAGCAGCCGGAGTCCCCTTCCTGCAGCAGGTACTCGACCCGCTGCGCCAGCAGACGGAGCTGGTGTTCTCGGTGGTGACCGACAGCCGGGGCGACATCACCTGGGAGGAGCACGAGGACATCTACGACGCCATCGCGTCGGGAGACGCCCAGCGGGCCCGCGAGATGAGCCGCCAACACATCATCAACGCGCTGGAGTCATTCCAGATGGCCGTCGAAGCCACGACGGCCACCGTGTAGTTGACGCCTCCCGCACCGGCAGCCGGGGGAGTCCCGGCAGATGTCCGAGATCGAGCCGAGCGGTGGCTGGCCGTCGATCCCGACCCCGACACGCGAGCCGAACTGAGACATCTGCTGGACCACGATCCGGTGGAGTTGGGGCGGCGATTCAACGAACCCCTCACCTTCGGCACAGCCGGAATACGAGGCCCCATGGGGGCGGGACCGGCCCGCATGAACCGCGTGCTGGTGAGGATCGTGGCCTCGGCGGTGGCCGAGCGGCTGTTGCGGGATCCCCACCCCGGCGGCGCGGTGATCGTGGGATACGACGCCCGCCACGGCAGCCGCGACTTCGCCACCGACACCGCCCGGGTGCTGGCCCACAGGGGCATCAGGGTGACCATGCTGCCCGAGCCCATGCCCACACCGGTGCTGGCCTTCGCGGTGAAACACCTCGAAGCCGCGGCCGGTGTGATGGTGACCGCCAGTCACAATCCTCGCCCCGACAACGGCTACAAGGTCTATTGGCGGGGCGGCAGCCTGCTGGCCGCACCGGTCGACCGCGAGATCAGCGCGATCATCGACGGCACCGCCCCGCTGAGCCCCGGGGATCTGTCAGCCGCTGACGACCCCAGGATCGTGACCGTTGCAGACGAGGTGATCAAGGCCTACCTGGACGCAGTGGTCGGTCTGCTGTCACCGCGAGGGCCTCGCTCGGTCCGCATGGCCTACACCCCGCTTCACGGCGTGGGGGCCGACACGTTCCTGCGAGCAGTGGCGGGTGCGGGGTTCGATGCACCGCAGTTGGTGGCCGATCAAGCCGAACCGGATCCCGAGTTCCCGACCGCACCGTTCCCCAATCCCGAAGAGCCCGGCACACTCGATGGGCTGCTGCGGTTGGCCGCGCGAATGGATGCGGATGTGGCCGTGGCCCACGATCCCGACGCCGACCGGCTGGCCGTGGCCGTGCCTGCCGGTGACCGGTGGCGACTGTTGACCGGTGACGAGACCGGCTGCCTGCTGGCCGAGCACCTGCTGACCCGCCCGCATCCAACTGAGGATCACGACCCGGGCGACGAGACCGACCCGGACAGGAGTACCGACCCGGACAGGGAGGCTGACCAGGACGCGCCGCGGCGGCGGCTGGTGATCAACACGGTGGTGTCGTCGCGCCTGCTGGCCCGCATCGCGGCTGCTCACCAAGCCGAATGGGCTGAGACGCTCACCGGCTTCAAGTGGATCATGAAGGCCCGATCGCAGCGGCCCGATCACGATCTGGTGCTGGGCTATGAGGATGCTCTCGGCTACGCCGTGGGGGAGGCGGTCGGCGACAAGGACGGCATCGGCGCGGCGCTGGCGATGGCCGAGTTGGTCGCCCACCTCAAGACCGAGGGTCGAACCCTCCTCGACCTGCTCGACGACCTGCACCGCTGCCACGGAGCGCACGCCACCGGACAACGCTCGATCCGCTTCGAGCCGACTTCGCGCCAAGAACAGCCCATGGCCCGAGCCATGGCCGGGTTGCGCACGACCCCGCCGACAGAGCTGGCCGGAGCCGCAGTGACCGCAGCGCATGACCTGTCCGGCGGATCGCCGCACCTTCCGCCCGCCGATCTGGTGGTTCTCGAGCTTGGCGACGCCGCAGCCAGAGTGTGCGTCCGACCCAGCGGCACCGAACCGAAGATGAAGATCTACGCCGAAGCCGTCGTCGCAATAGACGATCCCGACAACACCAGCCAGCTGCGCTCAGCGCAAGCAGAAGCCCAAGAAACGGTAGCGACCCTCCTAGACGCCACCGCGCGCCACGCAACCGCCCCCGACTGAGGTCTCACGCCGGGGTGGCGACGGCATTGCCTTCAGACAAGCCGGGTCTGTGTGAGCAATAATGCGCGCATGAGGGACTCGGATGGCTGAACCGGCGGCAGTTGAGATCGAGGGCGTAACTAAGCGCTTCGGCGATGTGGTGGCGGTCGACAACGTGGACCTCGCCATCGACGACGGGGAGTTCTTCGCCCTGCTCGGCCCCTCGGGCTGCGGCAAGACCACCACCCTGCGCATGATCGCCGGACTCGACCTGCCCAGCGAGGGCAGCCTGCGCATCTTCGGCACCGAAGTGGGTATGGCGCCGCCGGACCGCAGGCCGGTCAACACCGTGTTCCAGGCCTACGCCCTGTTCCCCCACATGACCGTGCGCCAGAACATCGAGTTCGGGCTGCGCATGCGCCGAGTCAGGGACCCCGAGCTGTCGCAGCGGGTGGCCGAGGCCATAGCGATGGTGCGCCTGGCCGGGATGGAGGACCG
>JAJDZO010000404.1 GCA_022824605.1 Acidimicrobiia bacterium | reverse complement strand
GTTCATGTGCATCGACTCGTCGCGGAACACCCAGTTGGTGCCCGCCGCAAGGCCGTTGAGCAGACCCTTCGACCGCAGGAAGTACACGTAGGCGAAGGCGGCGAAGAAGAAAAGGCCCTCGATGCAGGCCGCGAAGCAGATCAGGTTCATCAGGAAGCGGCGGCGGTCGGCCGCGGTGCGCAGCGGCCCGTCGCCGACGGAGTCCATCCACTTGAAGCAGAACTCCGCCTTGGCCCGGATCGACGGGATGTTCTCGATGGCGGCGAACGCCTCGGCCCGCTCGTCGTGGTCGGGAATGTAGTTGTCGAGCAGGTTCAGGTAGAACTGCACATGCAGCGCCTCTTCGAACAGCTGGCGCGACAGGTACATCCGGGCCTCGGGCGCGTTGATGTGCTCGTAGAGGTTGAGCACCAGGTTGTTGGCCACGATCGAGTCGCCGGTGGCGAAGAAGGCCACCAGCCGGCGGATCAGATGCTTCTCGGCCGGCATGAGCTTGCGGTCCAGGTCGACCAGATCGTCGGAGAAGTCGATCTCGTCGACCGTCCAGGTGTTCTTGATCGCGTCGCGGTACATCTCGAAGAACTGCGGATAGCGCATGGGCCGCAACGTCAGGTCGAAACCCGGATCGAGGATGTTGGCCTGCAGCGAGGGTTGCCCGGGCCGGGGCTCGGCCTCCGACTCAGGCTGGTGGAAGCCTGCGGGAGGGGCGGGTACGGCGGAGTCCCGGCCCGGGAGGTCTATGGGATCGACAGAGATGTCGGTGATGGCCATCAGTCACACGCCTCACAGGTTTCAGGGTTCTCCAACGAGCAGGCCACCGCCTCGGCGTCGGTGGGGCCCGAGCCGTTGGTGGTGGTCTGATTGATGCGGGTGGCCGGCCTCGACCGCAGGTAGTAGGTGGTCTTGAGGCCCTGCTTCCACGCGTACATGTACATCGACGACAGCTTCCCGATGGTCGGCGCCTCCATGAACAGGTTGAGCGACTGGCTCTGGTCGATGAACGCGCCCCGTGCGGCGGCCATCTCGATCAGGGAGCGCTGGGGGATCTCCCAGGCGGTGCGGTAGACGGCCCGCAGGTCCGCGGGGATGCGCTCGATCTGCTGGATCGAGCCCTCGGCCCGCTTCACGTCTCCGATCATCTTGTCGTCCCACAGGCCGCGGGCCTTCAGTTCGGTCACGAGGTAGCGGTTCACCTGCATGAACTCACCGGAGAGGGTCTCGCGTTTGAACAGGTTCGACACCTGCGGCTCGATGCACTCGTAGCAGCCGGCGATGGCCGCGATGGTGGCCGTCGGCGCGATGGCGATCATCAGCGAGTTGCGCAGACCGTGCTCGGCCACCCGTTCGCGCAGCGGTGCCCAGCGATCAACGTCCGACGGCTCCGCACCCCAAAGGTCGAACTGCAGGTCGCCGGCCGCGGCCCGGGTGTCGGCGAAGCCGGGATGAGCGCCGTGGGCTTCGGCCAGTTCGGTGGAGGCCCACAGGGCGTTGAAGTAGATCTCCTCGGAGATGCGGCGGCTGAGGCTGCGGGCCTCGGCCGAGTCGAAGCTCAGGCCCAGCTTGAAGAACACGTCCTGCAGGCCCATGAGGCCCAGACCCACCGGGCGCCAGCGACGGTTGGAGGTGGCCGACTCGTCGGTCGGGTAGTAGTTGATGTCGATGACACGGTCGAGGAAGCCGACCACCAGCCGCACCACCTCGCCGAGCCGGTCGAAATCGAAATGGGTCGCTGCGCTGCCGTTGGAGCCGGCTGTCGACGGCTGCACGAATGCGCCCAGGTTGACCGATCCGAGGTTGCACACCGCGGTCTCGTCCGCGCTGGTCACCTCGATGATCTCGGTGCAAAGGTTCGACAGGTGCACAACCCGTTCGCGGGAGTTGCCGTCGCCGTTGGATCCGGGGCCGGTCTGGTTGCATTTGGCGTTGGAGGCGTCCTTGAAGGTCATCCAGCCGTTGCCGGTCTCGGCCAGGGTGCGCATCATCCGGGTGTAGAGCTGACGGGCCGACACCTGGGTCTCGTAGAGGCCGTCGCCCTCGGCCTGCTCGTAGATGGTGCGGAACTCCTCGCCGTAGGTGTCGGTCAGCGCCGGCACCTTCTTGGGGTCGAACAGGCTCCATTGCCAGTCCTTCTCCACTCGTTCCATGAACAGGTCGGGCACCCAGTTGGCGAGGTTGATGTTGTGGGTGCGCCGGGCGTGGTCGCCGGTGTTGTCTCGCAGTTCCAGGAACTGCTCGATGTCGGCGTGCCAGGTCTCGAGGTACACGCAGGCCGCTCCCTTGCGGCGTCCGCCCTGGTTGACGGCGGCCACCGACGAGTCGAGCGTCTTGAGCCACGGCACGATGCCGTTGGACAGGCCGTTGGTGCCCCGGATGAGCGATCCCTTGGAGCGGACCCGGTGCCAGCCGACGCCGATGCCGCCCGCATACTTCGACAGCCGGGCGATGTCGGTGTAGCGCCGGTAGATGCCTTCGAGGGAGTCCTCGGGGGAGTCGAGCAGGTAGCAGCTCGACATCTGCGGATGGGTGGTGCCCGAGTTGAACAGGGTCGGGCTCGACGGCAGGTAGGCCAGCGACGACATCAGGTCGTAGAAGCGGATGGCCTCTTCGGGGTTGGTGCTCAGACCGCAGGCGACCCGCAGCATGAAGTACTGCGGCGTCTCGATCACCCGACGGGTGTCGGGATGGCGCAGCAGGTAGCGGTCATACACAGTGCGCAGGCCGAAGAACTCGAAGTTGCGGTCGCGGCCGGAGTCGACGGCCGCGTTGAGGCCGGGGGAGTGGGCTCGCACGAAGGCGGCGGTCTCGTCGCCGATCAGGCCGAGCCGGTGACCGGACTCGATGGCCTCGGAGAACCACGGGATGTTCTGGTTGCGGACCTCTTTGTCGATGTAGGTGGCCAGCATGCGGGCCGCGAGCTTCGAGTAGTTGGGCTCCTCCACGATGAGCCCGGCCGCGGTGCGGATGCTCAACTCGTCGAGTTCGCGGGTGGTGGCCCCGTCGGCGAGCGCCGCGATGGTGCGGGTGCTCACCGTGAGCGGATCAACGCCGAGCAGGCCCTCCGCGGCCCGGGCCACCGCGTTCACGATCTTGTTCACGTCGACGGGCTCGAGGTTCCCGTTGCGCTTGCGGACGCGCATCGTGGTGGGGGCCGACACGGCTGGCGGCATCTCGGCGACGGAGGTCAGTCGTTCCTGGATAATCGTCACCTCGGAGGCCCTCCTCTCGTCGGCCACTGGGTTCGCTCCGAATTGGCGAACCCGTGATGCAGGCCAAGCGCAGCTACGGACTATGAATTACATCACCGTAACTACACTCTTGTCAAATCGCCGCCTCAAGGCCACGTCAGAAGGGGTACGCCGCGGCGGTTCGCGGTTAGTGTGCGGTGCCGTGGACATACTCGACGTGGATCTGGTGGCCTTCGAGCAGGGTGGTCGCGCCCAGCGCGACGCGGTCGTCGACGGTGTGATGCGAAGCCTCGCCACCGGCTTCGTGTACGTGGCCCACGACCTGGGCGCGGGCGTGATCGACGAGGCCTACGGGCAGCTCGAGGCCTTCTTCGATCTGCCCCAGGCCCGCAAGGACCGCTACATCGTGTCCGGCGCCCGCGGCCAGACCGGCTACACGCCGATGATGGTCGAGACCGCGGCGATCTCC
>JAJDZO010000012.1 GCA_022824605.1 Acidimicrobiia bacterium | reverse complement strand
GCACCACCCTGGGCAGCACGACCGGCGAGGGTCGGATCGCCTTCATCGTGTGCCTGGTCACCATCGGATTGATCCAGGCCGGTTGGCGACCCGCCTGGATCGGCTCGGGCTTCGTGGCCGCCACCGCGGGACGGGAGATCCTGGGCCTCTCGGGAAGCGGCGACGCCGATCCCGCCTCTGGACTCTGGATCGCGGCCGCGGCCTCCGTCCTGGCCGCCGTTCTGCTGGTCTGGGACATGTTCGCCAACGTCTCGGCACCGGGCGATGACACCGGCGACAGCGGACCCGGCGGAAGAGGCCTGTCAGGCCCACTGGGCCGTCGGCGGCGCTGACGCCGTCAATCGCCGGGCAGATGGAAGCGGCAGACCTCCGGAGGGCAACCCCAACTCGGCCACCATGGTCTCGGCGACCCGGCCGGCGGAACGGCGGTCGTCGATGGGGTGCCAGAGCGTCATTCCGCATGGGTCTTGATGGAGCTCTCGACCACGCACAAGAGCATCCCGATGACCCACTCGACCCACTCGATAGCGTCGGCGCCCACCTTCGGGGCTTGACGCTCGCCGCAGGTAGCCCACTGCCAGTAGCAGGCGGTCTCGCGGCGGCCGGCCATCAAGAATAAAGCCGGCACCCACCATCCGCCGAGTTCTCGCGCTCCGGACAGGACCACGCACGGCAGATCGTCGTGAGGCTCAGCCACAACCGCTCCAGGTCCCCGCCTCGACCATTCGAGACTCCACGACCCGTCCACCATGTCCGCAAGCCAACCGGCCGCGATGGCTTCGGCTTTCTCCCGTACGGCCGTGCCGACTGACTGGAACTCCTCCACCGCGACCGGCTCCAGCGGCAGATCCACCACGGACCCGGAAGCCATAGGGCCAAGCTAGCCGCGGTGCAGCCGAGCGCGGCCGTGTCTTGTCGCGCCGCCGGGGTTGCGGGGGGAAGCCGCTGCCGCGAGACTGGCCGGAGCGCACGAACACTCGGGAGGCGGCCATGACGACGATCGCGCCGGAGCAGCCCCGGGTCCTGGTGCCCGGGCTGATGCTGCTCGGTCCCGGCGTGGAGCGCTACCGGGTGACCGGAGGCGGTGCGACTGTGCTGGCGCTCGATGCCGGCGATGAACTCGAAGTGGTGGATCCCGAGGGTCGCCAGCGTTGCGAACTAGTGGCCTTCGACGCCTCCGGGAGGGCTGATCCTGGCCTGCTAGGCCCTGCAGACGGCTCCCCCAACGGCAGCCGCATCCGGGCCACCAGAGAGCCGGCCGCGATGGGCATTCTGTCTGCGCCGGTGCGCGACGCCCGCCGCGTGCGTTCCGGACTCGAACGCATCGGCATCGATCTGAGCGCGGTACGGGCCGCGGCACCGCTGAGAGTGCTCGGTGAGGACACCACTAGCGGCGCCCGCGCCCGGGTGGTGGCCCAGGAGAGCGTCGCCTGCGTGATCACCGCTCCGGGCGAGGTCATGTCGGCTCACGGCGGATCTCCTCCCACGGACCTGATCGCCTACGTGCACCGCAGCAACCCCGCCGCCGAAGCCGAGCCCCTGCTGCCGGCGCCGCTGGCCGATCCCAGCCAGGACTTCATCGTGAAGCGCAGCACCGCCAAGGCCTACGAGGTGGCCAAGGGCGACTGGTTCCAGGTGGTCGACATCGAGGGCCGACAGTGCTCGGACTTCCAGTGCTTCGCGGCCGCCGACCTCGACGCGGGCGCGGATCTCTGCCTCGACGCCACCATCACCCGCACCCTCATGGGAGCGGCCTGCCCCGCGCCCGGCCTCTACTCGAAGTTCTACAACTCCAGGATGTTGCCCCTAGTCGAGGTGATCCAGGACACGGTGGGCCGCCATGACACGTTCAACACCGCCTGCAACGCCCGCTACTACGAGGAGATGGGCTACCCCGGCCACGTCAACTGCACCGAGAACATCAACCGCGTCCTCGACCCCTACGGAGTGGCCCGCCGCCGGGGCTGGGAGGCCATCAACTTCTTCTACAACACCAACGTCGACGACCACAACCAGATCTATCTCGACGAGCCGTGGTCTCGTCCGGGCGACTACGTGCTGCTGCGGGCGCTGGAGGATCTGGTGTGCGTGTCCACGTCGTGCCCCGACGACATCGACGCGGCCAACGCCTGGAACCCCACCGACATCGCGGTGCGGGTGTATCCCTCCGCCAACCGGTTCAAGAAAGCGACGGCGATCCGCATGACTGCCGACTCCGAGGCCCAGCTGACCTCCGAGACGGGGTTCCATCCCCGCACCTCGGCGTTGACCCGCAGCTTCAGCGAGTACTGCGGCTACTGGCTGGCCGATTCCTACACCGCCCACGGTCCCATCGCCGAGTACTGGGCCTGCCGGCAGGCTGCCGCAGCCATAGACCTCTCCCCGCTGCGCAAGTACGAGGTCACCGGCCCCGACGCCGAGGTGTTGATGCAGACCTGCGTCACCCGCAACGTCCGCAAGCTCACCGACGGCCAGGTGTCGTACACCGCCATGTGCCACCAAACCGGCGGCATGATCGACGACGGCACCGTGTTCCGGCTCGGGCGCGACAACTTCCGCTGGGTCGGCGGGCAGTTGGGCTACAGCGGCGTGTGGCTGCGAGAGCAGGCCCAGCGTCTAGGGCTGAGGGCCTGGGTGCGCAGCTCCACCGAGCAGCTCCACAACCTGCAGGTCCAGGGGCCCAACAGCCGCCGGATCCTCGAGCAGGTGATCTGGACCCGGCCCGACCAGCCCACCATCACCGAGCTGGGATGGTTCCGCTTCGCCATCGCCCGCATCGGCGACCACGACGGCATCCCGCTGGTGGTGTCTCGCACCGGCTACACCGGCGAACTCGGTTACGAGCTGTTCTGCCATCCGTCGGATGCGCCCGCGGTGTGGGACGCCGTCTTCGACGCCGGTGCTGACCACGGCCTGGTGCCTATGGGCTTGGCCGCGCTCGACATCCTGCGCATCGAGGCCGGTCTCATCTTCGCCGGCCACGAGTTCTGCGATCAGACCGACCCCTACGAGGCCGGCATCGGCTTCACAGTGCCGCTCAAGACCAAGCCCGACGACTTCATCGGCCGAGACGCCCTGCTGAAGCGCCGCGACAATCCTCAGCGACGCCTCGTCGGCCTGGAACTGGCCGGAGGCGAGCCTGCCGCTCACGGTGACGGCGTGTACGTCGGCCGCAATCAGGTGGGCGTGGTCACCAGCGGCACCATCTCGCCCGTGCTCCAAAGGAACATCGCCCTGTGCCGCATGGCCGTCGAACACGCCGAGATCGCCACCGCGGTGGAGGTCGGCAAGCTCGACGGACACGAGAAGCGGATCTCGGCCGAGGTGGTGCGCTACCCGTTCTACGATCCCGACAAGACCCGGGTCCGCGGCCTGGCCTGACCGTCTTGACCGACCTCAGGCCACCAGCTAGCTTTACTGTAGATATAGATACACCTAACCACAGGGGGGATCAAGCTCATGACACGAGTGGCTGTCATCGGCGCCGGGCCGTGCGGGCTGTCACAGTTGCACGCCTTCGCCAGCGATTCGCAGGCCGGCAGCGCGGCGGCGCCCGAGGTTGTCTGCTACGAGAAGCAGAGCGACTGGGGCGGGCTGTGGAACTACGACTGGCGCACCGGACTCGACGAGCACGGCGAGCCCTGCCACGCCAGCATGTACCGGTACCTGTGGTCGAACGGCCCCAAGGAGTGCCTCGAGTTCGCCGACTACGGCTTCGAGGAGCATTTCGGCAAGGCGATCGGGTCGTTCCCGCCCCGCGAGGTGCTCTACGACTACATCCTCGGGCGGGCTGAGCGCAGCGGCTTCCGCGACCAGATCCGCTTCAACCACCCGGTGCGGCGGATCAGCCGCTCCGCTGACGGCGGTGGTTTCACCGTGTCGGCCCACGATCAGGCCAACGACTGCGACACCCACGAGGACTTCGACTATGTGGTGGTGTCCACCGGCCATTTCTCCATCCCGAACATGCCCCACTACCCCGGCTATGAGACCTTCGGTGGCACGCTGATCCACGCCCACGACTTCCGCGACGCGGTGCAGTTCAGCGGCCGCGACGTGCTCGTGATCGGCGCCAGCTACTCAGCCGAGGATGTCGCTTCGCAGCTCTGGAAGTACGGCGCCCGTTCGGTGATCTGCACGTCGCGCAGCGGGCCGATGGGCTTCGACTGGCCCGACGGCATCTCCGAGAAGCCGATCCTGACCCACGTCGACGGTCGCACGGTGCACTTCAGCGACGGTTCGGCCGCCGATGTGGACGCCATCGTGTCGTGCACCGGGTATCTGCACCACTTCCCGTTCATGGACGACGAGTTGCGTCTGGTCACCGCCAACCGCCTGGCCACCTCGATGCTGTACCGCGGTGTGGTGTTCCAGCCCGAGAACCGGATCATGTATCTGGGCATGCAGGACCAGTGGTACACGTTCAACATGTTCGACGCTCAGGCCTGGTACGCCCGTGACGTGATCCTCGGCCGGATCGGGCTTCCCGGCGCCGATGAGCAGGCTCGCTGGATCGAGGCGGCCCAGGCGTCGGAGGACGCGCTGGCCGACGACTATGCCTGCATCGACTTCCAGGGGGCATACACCCAGGATCTGGTGGACCAGACCGACTATCCCGACTTCAACACGCCTTTGGTCAACCAGATGTTCTACGACTGGAAGAAGCACAAGAAGCAGTCGATCATCGGCTACCGCGACCACGGCCACACCTCGCCGGTCACCGGCACGGTGGCGCCGATCCATCACACCGCCTGGTCCGAAGCCCTCGACGATTCGCTGGAGTCCTACCTGGCCGACTCAGCCTGACCCAAACCCGCCATGGACGATGTGATCGTCGTCGGGGGTGGGATCGGCGGGCTCACGCTGGCGCTGATGCTGCATGAGCGGGGCATCCGCGCCCGGGTCTACGAGGCTGCGCCCGCGATCGAGCCCGTCGGTTACCAAAGTGACCGCACCGGCATGAACAAGTTGGAAGCGGTGGGGTGGTCGTGGTTGGCTAGGGGGCTATGCGTGTAGGTTCACTTGACGTTGAGGATCCGCTGTATGAGTTCGTCGCAGTGGAGGCCCTGCCGGGCACCGGCGTTCACATCGACGAGTTCTGGGGCGCTCTCGAGGACATCCTGAGCGACCTCGGGCCGCGCAACGACGCGCTGTTGGCCCGGCGTGACGAACTCCAGGCCCAGATCGATGATTGGCACCGCGCCGCCCGCGCCGACGGGGGCGGCCACGACACCGAGGCCTACGCGAACTTCCTGCGCGACATCGGGTACCTCAACTACATGGACGCCACCGTCACCGCCACCACCGCCAACGTCGACCCTGAGATCGCCGATGTGGCCGGGCCGCAGTTGGTGGTGCCCGTCGACAACGCCCGCTACGCGCTCAATGCAGCCAACGCCCGCTGGGGCAGCCTGTACGACGCGCTCTACGGCACCGACGTGCTCAGCGAGGCCGACGGCTGCAGCCGCGGCGACGCCTACAACCCGGTGCGAGGCGACAAGGTGATCGCCGCGGGCCGGGAGTTCCTAGACACCCATTTCACCCTGGACGCGGCCAGCCACGGGTGGGTCACCGGCTACTCGGTGCAGGACGCGACGCTGAGGGCCCGCAGCGGTGACGGCACGGTGAGCGCCCTGCTGCGCCCCGAACAGTTCGTCGGCTACACCGGCGAGGCGGACCGGCCCGCATCGGTCGTGCTGTGCAAGAACGGCCTGCACTGCGAAGTGCTCATCGACGCCGACCATCCCGTCGGCCGCCGCGACCACGCCGGCGTCTGCGACATCCGCCTGGAGTCCGCCGTCACCGCCATCATGGACTTCGAGGACTCCGTGGCGGCGGTGGACGCCGACGACAAGGTGGCCGTCTACCGGAACTGGCTCGGACTCATGCAGGGCACGCTGGAGACCACGTTCGTGCGCGACGGCACCACCGTGCACCGGGCCCTGAACCCCGACCGCAGCATCACCGGCGCCGACGGCGCGGCGGTCACGCTGCCGACGCGCTCGTTGATGCTGATCCGCAACGTGGGTCCGCACCTGCGCACCGACATGGTCCGCCTCGGCGGAGAGCCGGTGTGCGAGACCATGGTCGACGCCATGGTGACCGCGCTGTGCGCGGTCGCGGATGTGCGCGGCATGGCCCGGGTCAACGGCCGGCCCGTTCGCAACTCGGCCACCGGCTCGGTCTACATCGTCAAACCCAAGATGCACGGACCCGACGAGGTGGCGCTGGCCTGCGAACTGTTCAGCCGGATCGAGGCCGCGCTGGGCCTGGTGCCGCGCACCCTCAAGATCGGGATCATGGACGAGGAGCGGCGCACATCGCTGGGCTTGAAGGAGTGCATCGCGCGGGCCCGCGACCGGGTGGTGTTCATCAACACGGGCTTCCTGGACCGCACCGGCGACGAGATCCACACCGACATGGAGGCGGGACCGATGATCCCGAAAGCCGAGATGAGGACCGCGGCCTGGCTCGGCGCCTACGAGAACTCCAACGTGGACACCGGTCTGGCCTGCGGGTTGCGGGGGCGGGCGCAGATCGGCAAGGGCATGTGGACCATGCCCACCGAGATGGCCGCCATGGCCAAAGCCAAGATCCAGCATCCCATCGCGGGGGCCAGCACCGCCTGGGTGCCGTCGCCGACCGCGGCGACTCTGCACGCCATGCACTACTTCCTGGTCGATGTGGCCGACCGCCAAAGCGACCTGGCCGACCGCACGCCGGCCCGGCTCGCCAGTCTGATCGACATTCCGGTGATGCCCGCGGGCCGCGAACTCAGCGGCGACGAGATCCAGCGCGAGCTCGACAACAACGTGCAGGGCATCCTGGGCTACCTGGTCCGTTGGGTGGGGCAAGGTGTGGGCTGCTCCACCGTCCCCGACATCGCCGAGGTCGGACTCATGGAGGATCTGGCCACCCTGCGCATATCCAGCCAGCACATCGCCAACTGGCTGCACCACGGACTGATCACCGCCGAGGCGGTCCACGAGTCCATGCGCCGCATCGCCAACCTCGTCGACCAGCAGAACAGAAACGATCCTGCCTACGAGGCCATGGCGCCCGACTACGAGTCCAGCATTCCGTTCCAGGCGGCCGTCGAGTTGGTGTTCACCGCCCGAGACGAGCCCAACGGCTACACCGAGAGAGTGCTGCGCTCCCACCGCCGAAAGGTCAAAGCCCACTCACAGCCCTAGCCGGCCGCAGCTGAACGCCCGGCCTCTGACCGGGGCGGTCGGGGCTTGTACTATCGGCGATGATGAGCACGGTTCCGGCTGAAGCCGATGTCGTCGTCATCGGTGCCGGGGTGGCGGGGGCCAGCATCGGATACCAGCTCGCCCGTCATTCGAACCGCCGCATAGCGGTGGTGGACGCCCGGGCGCCGGTGGGGGGCATCTCAGGGCGCACCTTCGGCCAGATCCGCCAGCACTACTCCAACGAACTCATGGTGCGCATGGCCCTGCGAGGCTTCCACTGCATCCGGAATTGGGACACCGAGGTCGGCTACGGCGATCCGGGCTATGTGGGCCTCGGCTACCTGCTCCTCGTCACCGACAACCAGATCGACGGCCTGCGACGCAACGTCGAGTTGGGCCGCCGCCTCGGCGTGGACACCCGCTTCGTGGGGCCCGACGAGATCGAGGCGATCGAGCCGCTGGTGCGCGCCGAGAACCTCGCGGGCGGCGCCTACGAACCCGACGGCGGCTACATCGACGTGACCAGGATGGTGCTGAGCTGGCTGGGCGCCGCCGCAGCCCGCGGCGCCGATGTACTCACCCCGCTGGCCGTCACCGGGATCGCGGTGAGCGGCGGCGAGGTGACCGGCGTGGTCACCGACGAGGGCGAGATCTCAGCGCCGGTGGTGGTGGTGGCCACCGGCGCCTGGGCCCGCGACCTGCTCGATCCCCTCGGCGTGCGGGTGCCCGTCGAGCGACGGCGCCTTGACTTGGCCATGCTCGAGACCGCGCCGGGCTCAGAAGCGCTCAACACCTTCATCACCGACGGCAACTCCAACCTGGTGATCCGCCCCGACATGGGCCGCCGGATCCTGGCGGTGGCCTACCCGCCGCACATGCCCGATGTGGACAACCCGCTCGAAGACGCGGGCGACGCCGGCCACGCCGAGCACGCCGCACGGATCCGGCGGGCCGTGGCCGAGCGTCTCCCCGCCATGACGATCTCCAGGACGGTGTCGACGTTCAGCGGGGCCTACGACGTCACGCCGGACTTCCATCCCATCCTCGGATGGGCTTCGGAGATCGCGGCGGTGAGCGGCCTATTTCTCGCGGTGGGTTTCTCCGGTCATGGGCTCAAGCTCTCACCCGCGGTAGGTGAGATCGTTGCCTCCGGAGTGCTCGGCGTCGACCACCTCGGCAGCGCCCTCCCGCTCGACGCCGGGCCGCTGCGGCCCAGCCGCTTCACCGACGGCGATCTCATGCACCTGACCTACGGCCCCAGCGCACGCGCATGAGCCATGCCACAGCCCACGGCGGGTAGTATCCGCTCGACCATTGGGGACACGAACTGAGGAGCGCCACGATGGAGATCCGCGCCGAGAAAGAAGATGGAGTCGTCGTTGTCAGGCCGAGTGGCCGCATCGACAGCTCCAACTCTCGGGAGTTTCATTCGGGCCTTGAGCGGGTCGACGCCGCTGACGCGGCAGCAGTCGTATTGAACTTCGAGGACGTGTCCTATATCAGCAGCGCCGGGATGAGAGTGATCCTCCTCACGGCCAAGAGCTTCCAGAACAACCGCAAGAAGTTCGTTCTCTGCTCGATGAACGAATCGATCCGTCCCGTGTTCAAGATCAGCGGGTTCGACAAGGTCATTCCGATACACGGCTCGCAGTCCGAGGCGCTCACCGCCGTAAGCGCATAAGCGGCCGTCGCCTATCGCCAGAGAGGACTCCAATGACCACGACCGAGACACCGCAGAAGCACAAGATCCTGGTGGTGGACGACGAGCCCGACCTTGAGCCCCTCATGCTGCAGCGGATGCGCCGCTACATCCGCAAGGGCGTCTATGAGTTCCTGTTCGCCCACGACGGAGTCGAGGCGCTCGAGGCGCTGAACGCCGATACGAGCATCGATATGGTGCTGTCAGACATCAATATGCCCAAGATGGACGGACTGACACTTCTTGAGCGGATTCCGGACATCGCGCCGGACATACGGGCCGTCATCATCTCCGCATACGGCGACATGAAGAACATCCGGATCGCCATGAACCGGGGCGCATTCGATTTCGTCACGAAACCGGTCGACTTCGACGATCTGAAGTTCACCATCGACCGGACGCTGCAGCACATACGTGAATGGAAGGAGGCGCTCAGCGCCAGGGACAAACTGCTGGTTCTTCAGAATGAACTCAACGTGGCCAGCATGATGCAGCAGTCCATCCTGCCGAACAAGTTCGCCCGCAATGCCGACTACAAGCTGTTCGGCACGATGCAGCCGGCCCGCAACGTGGGAGGCGACTTCTTCGACGTGATCGGGCTCGCCGACAACAAGGTCGGCTTGGCCATCGCGGACGTGTCCGGCAAGGGCGTGCCGGCCGCTCTGTTCATGATGTCGAGCCGCACGTTGCTCAAGGGTTCCGCCATGAGAGCCGACAGCCCCGGCGATGCCCTCGCGGAGGTGAACGATGTGCTCAACGAGGACAACGACGCCTGCATGTTCGTGACGATGATCTATGCCGTCTACGACCCGGACACCGGCGTGCTGACCTACGCCAACGGGGGCCACGATCCGCCTCTCGTGGTGCATGCCGACGGCAGCAGCACACAACTGCCGGTGACCGACGGCCTGGCCCTCGGCGTGCTGCCGGGCTTCGACTACTTCCACAATTCCTACGAGTTGTCGCCGGGAGACTCCGTCGTGCTCTATACCGACGGCGTGACCGAGGCGATCAACGCGCAGGAGGAGCAGTTGGGCCTACCCCGCCTGCGTGAGGCCTTCGCAGCCAATCCCCCGACCGACGCGGAGGACGCCGGCCACCGGGTCATCGACCTGGTGAATGACTTCGCCGGTGATGTGCCGCAGTTCGACGACACGACCTGTCTCGTGCTGCGTCGCGAGAGGTGACGCCGCGGTGCTGTTCCTCACCACCGACACCAACGGCACGGTCAGCCGCGACAGCCATGAGAAGTTGCCGGAACTGGTGGCAGCCGTCGAGTCGCTGGGCGAACAAGACGGCTGGCCAACCGAGGTGACATTCCGAGTCAGTCTTGTCGTCGACGAGTTGGTTCAGAACGTGCTGGATTACGCCTACAAGGACGGTTCCGGTGACGTCGAGGTGGCGGTTACATCCCAGAACGACGACATCGTCATCGAGATCACCGACGAGGGGGTTCCGTTCGATCCGCTGAACGATGCCCCTGAGCCCGACGTTACCTCTGCCATCGAGGACCGCCCGGTGGGTGGTCTCGGCGTGCATTTCGCCAAGACCTTGATGGATGCCGTGGAGTACTCCAGAGATTCACAGAAGAACCGCCTGAAGATCATCGCCAGCAAGTGAGATGACCCCGCACCGCAAGCCGCGTCGCCGATGGGCTGTCGGCGGATGGCACGCGGTGGCAATTGCGTCGCTGGTGGTGGCCTGCGCAGGCGACGAGGCCGCGGTGGACGAGCCCGACGCCGGCACCACAGAGCTGCCCGCGGTGGTCACCGAACCTGATACGGCCACGCCGGGAGTGTCCGACGACCGGATCCTGTTCGGTCAGTCCGCCGCGCTGAGCGGCCCGGCCCAGGAGTTGGGCAGGAACATGCGACTGGGGATCCTGGCCGCGTTCGAAGAGGTCAACGCCACGGGAGGCGTCCACGGGCGCGTCCTGGAACTGCAGACCCTCGACGACGCGTACGAGCCCGAGGACGCGATCGTGATGACCCGCCACCTCATCGACCAGGAACAGGTGTTCGCGTTGATCGGCGCGGTGGGCACTCCGACGGCGCGTTCGGCCACCCCTATCGCCCGCGATTCGGGCGTTCCCTACATCGCGCCCTTCACCGGCGCAGCCTTCCTGCGCGACGACGAATGGGACAACATCATCAACCTTCGGGCCTCCTACGGCCAGGAGACCGAGGAGATGGTGGCCCGACTCACCGAAGACGTCGGGATCAGCCGCATCGCTGTGATGTACCAGAACGACTCCTTCGGCCGTGCCGGGTTCCGCGGCGTGACCGCGGCGCTCGACCGACGCGGCATGGACCTCGCCTCGATCGGGATCTATCCCCGCAACACCACCGCGGTCAAGACGGGCCTGATCGACCTGCGTCAGGGGGACCCCGAAGCAGTGATCCTGATCGGTGCCTACGAGCCGGTGGCGCGGCTGATCCAGTGGGCCCGCCGAACCGGCATGGACGCCAAGTTCATGACGGTCTCCTTCGTGGGCAGCAACGCCCTGGCCACCGAACTCGGGCCCGACGGTGCCGGCGTGCTGGTGACCCAGGTGGTGCCGTTCCCCGAGGACGACGCTCTGCCCGTCGTCGATTCGTACCTGAACGCGTTGGCGGACCACGATCCGGAGGCAGAGCCGGGGTTCGTGTCGCTCGAGGGCTACCTGGCCGGACGTCTGGCTATTGCGGCGCTGGAGCAGTGCGGCTCCGATGTGGACCGATCATGTCTGCTGGAGCAGCTGATCGAGCGGGGCGACATCGACATCGACGGCTTCGGCCTGCACTTCGGCGCGGGCGACAACCAGGGCTCCGACGAGGTCTTCTTGACAGTGATCGGCTCCGACGGCACGTACCACCCTGTCGAGACCCTGCATGAGATCGACCGCTGGGTGACCCAATGAACTCTTCGCTCGACGACCCGACAGAGGGCGAAGCCACGACACCGGCACACGATCCGCCCGACGACGATCCACCCGTCAACCATGTGTACGACGACGATCCCCCGGCTTTTGACGAGACGGGAGCCTCGCTCGGGATCTGGTCGCGGATCTCCACCAAGCTCTACCTCGGCATCGGCCTGGCCGTATCCCTGACTCTGGCCGCCAGCGTGGTCGGATGGTACTCGTTCGACCGGGTGGGCGATGCCCAGCGGCGGGTCAACGAGGGAAGCGTCCCCGAGCTGGCGGCTGCGTTCGGTGTGGCGCAGTACGGCGGCGTTCTCGCCAACTCCGCTCCCAGTCTGGCCGCCGCGTCCACTCCGCTGGAGCTGTTCCAACAGAGCCAGCAGATCGACCAGACCGTCGAGACGTTCGAGGAGCAGATGGCGGCCCTCGAGCAGAGCGACAGTGACGACGCGGCGGTGGCGCGCATCCGCGAGAGCGCCGACACGTTGATCGCCAACATCGCAGAGATCGGCGACGAGGTCTCCGAGAGGTTCCAGATCAGCGAGCGGCGGGTCGCGCAGCAGTCGGAGCTGGCGGGTCTGAGGGCTCAGGCCAGCGAGGTGCTGGTGCCCGCCATCGACGACCAGCTCTTCTACACCCTCACCGGCCATTCCGAGTTCGATGTGTCTCCCGCCCCCCGCGATCAGCACTTCTCTGAGGACGAGGTGATCAGGTACCGCCGCCTGGCGGAGCTTGAGGCCGACACCAACATCACGTCGGACCTGCTGGCCAGCGCATTCGCGCTGTCCGACGAGAGCCTGCTGGAGCCGCTGCGGGAGCGCTTCGAAGCGGCCGCAGGACGCATCGACAGGAACCTGTTGACGCTGGAAGGCACGCAGCTCCATACCGATGCGGCCCCGATCTTCAACCGCCTGCGGGAGCTGGGCCTCGGCCCGGACAACTCGTTCGACCTCGCCGCCGGCGAGTTCGAGATCGTCGAGCACCACCAAGTGCTGCTCGACGAGAACAACGAGCTGTCGCTCGCGCTCGTCGCCGAGGTCGACGCCTTGGTGCAGTCCTCACAGGATCGGGCCGCGGAGGCCACCAGCGCATCGGAGCAGGCCATCAGCACCGCCCGCACGCTGCTGCTGGCCATCAGCGCGGCCAGCGTTGTCGCCGCCCTGTTCATCATCTGGTTCTTCGTCGGCAAGTCGCTGGTGCAGCGCATCGCGCTGCTGTCGGACTGGATGCGGCGCATGGCCGGCGGCGACCTGGAGGCCACCGCCCCGATCAGCGGTCGCGACGAGGTGGCCGACATGGCCGCCACCCTGGAGGTGTTCCGGCGCCACGCCCTGGAGGTGCAGCGCCTCAACCTGGTCGAAGAGCTGGCCTCGGAGCTGCAAGGCAAGAACGAGCAGCTCGAAGGGGTGTTGGCCGAACTGCAGAAGGCTCAGGACCAGATCGTCACCCGTGAGAAGCTGGCCGCTCTGGGCGAGCTCACCGCGGGTGTCGCCCACGAGATCAAGAACCCGTTGAACTTCGTGAAGAATTTCGCCGAGGCTTCTGAGGAGCTGATCGACGAACTCAAGGAACTGCTCGACGACGTCGGCGCCGACATCAGCGACGACAACAAGGAGTATGTCAACGAGATCGCCGGAGATCTGACCGGCAATATCGAGCGCATCCGCTCCCACGGCGAGCGGGCCGACCGCATCGTGCGCGACATGCTCATGATGGGACGCGACTCCGGTGAGTGGCAGTTGACCGACATCAACGGACTGATCGAACAGCACGCCCAGCTGTCGTTCCACAGCGCCCGGGCGCTGGACCCGGACTTCCAGCTCGACATCCAACAGGACTTCGACCCGAACGTGGGCCAGCTCAAGGTGGTCGCCCAGGATCTGGGGCGGGTGTTCCTCAACATGGTGACCAACGCGGGACACGCCACCAACGACCGCCACCGGGCCGAGACCGCGGCCGGCAACGGCGACTTCCAGCCGACCCTGCAGATCAAGACGCTTCGGTCCGACGACCACATCGAGGTCCGCATCCGCGACAACGGCACGGGCATGCCCCCCGAGGTGATCGAGAAGATCTTCAACCCGTTCTTCACCACCAAGCCCACCAACCAGGGCACCGGCCTGGGCCTGTCGATCTCCAGCGACATAGTCCGCCGCCACGGCGGCAGCATCACCGTCGATTCACAACCGGGCTCCTTCACCGAGATGTGCGTCACCCTGCCGCTGGAAACGCCCGAGGAGGCCGAACAGAGCGCCGGCGACTCCTGGACGTAAGCCACTGCGCGTAAGCCACTGCGCGTAAGCCACTGGGCGTAAGCCACTGGGCATAAGAGGGCGCGCGGACGCCTGTATCCCCAGCAGCGCGGTCTGTCGGGCGGAGCGCCCCGGCGTTACGAGCCTGCGCCGCCCTCGATGTTGACTCTGGGCATGATCCGGTCGAGCCAGCCCGGCAGCCACCAGTTGCGGGCCCCGAGCAACTCCATGGTCGAGGGAACGATCAGCATCCGCACCAGGCTGGCGTCCACAGCCACCGCCGCAGCCAGGCCGAGACCGAACATCTTGATGGCCCGCTGGTCCTCCAGCACGAAGCTCCCGAACACGAACACCATGATCAACGCGGCCGCGGTGATCACTCTGGCGGTGGCGGCCAGACCGTCGGCCACCGAGTTGACCGCGTCGCCGGTGCGTTCGAACTCCTCCTTCATCCTCGAGAGCAGGAAGACCTCGTAGTCCATGGAGAGCCCGAACAGCACGGCGAACAGCATCATCGGCATGAAGGGCTCGATCGGGCCGGGCTCGACCCCGACCAGGCCGCCGAGCCATCCCCACTGGAACACGGCCACCAGCACCCCGTAGGCCGCGCCGATCGACAGCATGTTCATGATCACCGCCTTAAGCGGCACCACCAGCGAGCGGAACACCGCCATCAACAGCAGGAACGAGGCGCCCAGCACCACCGCGAAGAACACCGCCGTCCGGCTGCTCAAGTAGTCGCGCACGTCGTCTTGCACCGCGGTGAAGCCGGTCACCGACGCGTCCACGCCTGAACCTTCAAGGGCCGCCGGGATGACGTCGCCGCGCAGCCGGTTCAACAATTCCTGGGTCTGCTCGTCCTGGGGGCCTGCACTGGAACGGACTTCGATCAACGCGGCGGTGGGCACCAGCGGACTGTTGGGTACGGGCGGGCTGGCGAAGGCGACGCCGGGAGCGGCGCCTATGGCTCGGGACAGGTCGTTCATGACGGCCTGCTCGGGCCGGCCCGAGATTTCGGCCACCACCAGGATCGGGCCGTTGGCACCCGGTCCGAACCCTTCGGTGATGATGTCGTAGGCCTGGCGGGTTGTGGTTTCGGGGCCGTAGTTGCTCTCGTCGGCGAATCCCAACCGCAGCACCAGCACCGGCGCCGACAGCAGCACCAGCACGACCGTGCCGCCGACGGCGAACGTCCATGGCCGGGCCTGCACCACCCGGCTGAGCTTGTACCACCCGCTGGATCGCAGCGGACGCTGGCGGCGGGGTCGCAGGGTCCGCCGCAGCGGGTTGCGGTCACCGCCCGGCAATGACGCCACCAGCACCAACACCGCCACCGGAAGGGCGCCGAGCAGAGCCTCCGCCCCGATACCGAACCCGAACAGGGCCACGCTGGCCAGAGCGGCGGCCAGCATGCCACGCACCCGGGTGACGGTGAGCCGGTCTCCGAGCAACGCGACCAGCGCGGGCAGCAGGGTCACCGCGCCGACCATCACCACGGCCACCGTCGAGGCGGCCGCCAGCCCGAACCCGGTCACGAACGGGATCCCGATCAGGACCATCCCCAGCAGCGACACCACCACCGTCGCCCCGGCGAACACCACCGAACGGCCCGCCGAGTCGAGGGCCGCGACCAGCGCCTCCTCCGCCAACAGCCCCTCGGAGCGCGCGTCGCGGTACCGGGTGACGATGAACAACGCGTAGTCGATGCCCACCCCCAGGCCGATCATCAACCCGATGGCAGGCGCGAAGTCGGGCACCGTCAAGGCGTTGCTGAACAACACGATGCCGGACGCGCCGACGGCCACCGTGACCAGCGCCACCGCGACGGTGGCCCCCATGGCCAGCACCGAACCCAGCACCGCGATCAGCACGAACACCGCGAAGGCCAAGCCGATGGCCTCGGACTCAGGAGGGGGGAGCTCCGCGAACCAGATCCCGCCCACCTTGACGTCGAGACCTTCGATCGAGCGAAGCTGCAACTCTTCGATGAGGCGGCCGATCTGGGCACCGGTGTCCTGGGCCTCGGTGGCACTGGTGCCGGGCGGAAGGTTCACATCGGCGAAGGCGGTCGAACCCCGGCCGTCATCGTCGTGCGAGACGCGCAGCCCCGGTATCTGCCCGGCCGGACCGTAGGGCGACACGACGGTGGTGCCCTCGAGGTCGTCGACTCTGTCGAAGAGCTCGACCATGGCCGCCCGCACCGCCGGATCGTCGATCCCCTGCTCGGCGCGGAACACGATGGTGCCGACCGGCCCGGCCCCCACCCCGTCGAAGTGCTCGGCGAGGATCTCGCCGCCGGTGTGGCTCTCGGTTCCCGCGATGGCCAGTTCTCCGCTGTAGGCGGGTCCGAGCCGGTCGGCGGCGCCAAGAGCGACCACCAGCACGACCACCCAGGCGATGATCGCCCGCCAAGGACGACGCAGGCTCCAGTGGGCGAGGCGGGCGTACATCAACCGATCTCCGGCTGGATCCGCTCCCTGCAGCCCGGATGCGTCGCCCGGCCGGTCACCAGCGGCGGGAGGCTTCGGCGTACACGTGGTCGGGCAGCCTGTATTCGATGTCGAGCTCTTGAAGGCTAGACACCTCCAGCAGCGTGTTGAAGGAGGCGAAGCTGGACTCCCGGGTCAGTCTGGGCAGCCGCTTCCTCATGAAGTGGTGGTAGCGCCGCTGCATGCGGAACCACGGCAGAACCCCGAGAGTCCTCCCGGCCGGATAGTTCAACTCGTCGGCCACCTTGTCGCCGATCATGGCTCGCGACACCACAAAGATGTAGCGGGCGAGCTTGCGGCGGGCCTCCGGTTCGGTGATTCCCGCAATCACGGGGGCGGAGTTGACCAGAGCGTTCGCCAGCGCAACGGACTCCATGCCCGGATCAGGCTCGCACAGCCGGCCGATCTCGAACAGCGCGAGGGCGTCGTCGTAGTCCTGGTACAGGATCGTCTCGGGGATGCCCATCAGATACCCGGAGTAGCGCCAGACCGCCATGAAGCTGTCACGCTCGTCGTCGTCGTAGACGGCCCCCAGCTTCTTCATGTGCTGCAGCATCCGGGCCGAGAATGCGGTCAACGCAAAGCCCAGTTGGGCCGCACTGAGCGGCTCGCCCCAGGCGACGGGATCCCAGTCGTCGGATTGATTGAAGAGGTGCCTGACCTTGGCATGGATCAACCGGATCCGGACCGAGAGCCTCCAGCCGTCGCCGCGGGTGTCGAGACCTCCTGGCAACAGGATCTCGATCATGTGACGGTTGTTCTGCCGCAGGCGTCTCACGCCCTGGTCGCGCAGCCGCCCGGTGATGAAGAACGACCGGGCGATGGTGGTGGTGAACCCCTCCACCAGAACGCCTCCCAGCATGGCGGCCAAACACGCGGACGAGTCGCGGTGGAAGGCCCGTATGCCTCCGGTGAACTCGGCCGGATCGAACCAGTCGGGCGCGGTCTCCAACTCCTCGACGAAGGCGTGGACCGCCGGAGGGGCGTCCTTGAGGGCCGGGTCGTCGGGCTGCTCGATGGCGGAGCGGATGAAGCGGTCCGAGTCCGCGGCTCTGACGCTGCTGAGCTGTTCCATCAGATCGTCGCACAGCGGATCGCCGATGGTCGTGTGGACCATGTAGTTCCGAGCCCGCCGGGCGTCGACAGCCCGCGCCCGTCCATACGAATCGGCATAGTCGGTAGGGATAATCAGCGAGCCGTCGTCGGCTGCGCTGGGTGAACCACCGTCCGTCGATAGGGGCTCGGTCGTCACCGGATCAAAGTCGCGTCACCGATATGAGCACCCGCCAATGATACCAGCCCTGTGGAAAGCAGTGGAAAAGCGAGCTGAGGCGGGTTCAGCTCCAGGGGTAGGGCGAGTTGCTTTCTGGGTGGAGCTTGCCTTCGGCGTAGCGTGACCAGCGGAAGGGCTTCAGGAGGGCTTGGGGTTCGTCGAGAAGCTCTCGGGCTACCAGGGTGCCTACGCCGATCATCTTGTAGCCGTGGTTGGAGTCGGCGATGAAGTACACGTTGTCGCAGAACGTGTCGAACACCGGGAAGTTGTCGGGTGAGAAGCTGCCGATGCCGCCGGAGGGCTCGGTGCTCATGAGATGCGACTTTCCCTCGAAGCGCTTCTGGCAGTGCGCCAGCGCCGCGGTCCAGGTGCGGTAGAAGTCGGCGCCGACGATGAAGTCGGGGGATTCGGGGCCGTACGGGTCGACGGCCACCTCCTGGGCCGGTTTGTCCACGACGTAGGGCATGTAGCCGCCCTGCACGCCGCCGAAGTTGAAGTCGGGCTTGTAGTAGATGCCCCACGGGCCTTCGGTGACCAGTCCGTCCTCGTCGTGCAACGCAGCGTCGGTGTCGATGTGGACCACGGGCGGCATGTTGCCTTCGTTGTCGGTCAAGAAGCCGGGATCGACGCCGAGCGTGCCCTCCTGCAGGCACAGATAGGTCCAGGTGGGCCGGCGGTGCAGTCGACCGTCACCGCCAAGGACGTCGACGGTGAAGGGAAGGTCCAGCATGGCCCAGATCTGCTGCACCCACGGTCCGACGGCCACCACCACATGGTCGCATTGCACCGGCCCCTGGTCGGTCAGCACTGCGGTGACCGCGCCCGCGCCGTCGCGGTCGAAGCCGGTCACGGTCACGCCGCCCACCACCGCGACGCCTTCAGCCTCGGCCTTGCCGTGCAGCCCTTTGAGCGAGTCCATGTTGTTGGCGTAGCCGCCGCGGTGCTCGTGCAGCACGCTGGTGATCCCTTGGGCCTGCCAGTCGTCGAAGATGCCCCGCATGTACGCCGCCGACGCCTCCGCTCCCTCGACGAACGTCGACGAGTAGCCGATGGCCTGCTGCTGCTCATGGATCGAGGCCACGTCGGACCGCATGCCCTCATGGCTGATCTGCAGGTAGCCCACCGGATGGTACGAGAACGCCTCGGGGTCGCTCTCCCAGACGTCCACACAATGAGCCATCAGCTCGCGCATGGCGGGCTGGAAGTAGTTGTTGCGAACCACGCCGCAGGCGATGCCCGACGCGCCCGCGCCCACCCCGGTCTTGTCGATCACAACCACATCGTCGCCGGATCCCCGGCCCGACGAACGCAGGTCACGGGCCAGGTTCCAGGCCGTCGACAAGCCGTGGATGCCCGCGCCGATGATCACGTAGCGGGCGCTGTGTGGAAGTCCCATCGCTGCCTCCGGTGCTTGTGGCTGTCTGCCGTTCAGTGGCCCGCGGGGGCGGTCCAGCCTTCGAGCACCGGCTGGCGCCAGTCGGTGCCCACGACCGCGGATTCGTCCACCCAGGGACCGAGTTCCACCTGCGGGAACTTGCAGTGGATGTCCTTGAGCGTGATCCCGTAGGAGTTGCCGTCGGTGAGGTGCTTGATGAGCACCTTGCGGGCGATCTCGTCCTCGCGACCAGAGGGGATGTCGAAATAGATCTTGAGGAACGAGTTCGAGTAGCGGTCGAACACCGCGGGCACGCCGTCCTCCTCGAGGAGGGTGATGTCCTCGAGCCAGTTGATGTCGGGCCCCGGCGTGGCCGCCAGCAGATCGATGTCCTCCACCAGCGACATGTCCTCCTGGTAGGCGAAGCGCTTTCCCGCGAGGACCTCGGCGTCGATGGCGACGGTGCGGGTCTCGCGGGAGCTCTCGCCGGTGCTCGCCGATCCAGCCATCACAGCCCTCCCTCGATGAAGTCTCCGAACCCGGCCATCACAGCCCTCCCTCGATCACATGCTTGTCGAAGAGGTCTCGGATCTCGGCCAGGGTGCGTTCCTCGGTGACGCCGGGGATGTAGTTGGTGCCGGCCAGCGGCACCTTGGCCATGGCCGCAGCCTCATGGGTGAGCGCGGCCAGATCCTCGGGCTCCAGCGAATGGATGTCGGTCTTGCCGCAGGCCCTCGCCAGCATCTGCACTTCCATGGTGAGGGTGATCAAGAAGTTGTAGACCCGCAGGGCGGCCTCGTCGACATCGAGGCGCTTGCGCAGCTCCACGTCCTGGGTGGCCACCCCCACCGGGCAGCGGCCCGTGTGGCAGTGGTAGCACTCACCCGCGGGCACCCCGATGGTGCCCTCGTAGTCGGTGACGCCGGGGATCTCCTTGTTGCAGTTGAGCGCCATCAGCGCGGCCGTGCCCAGCGCCACCGCATTGGCGCCCAGAGCCAGGCACTTGGCCACGTCGCCGCCGTTGCGGATGCCGCCCGCCACCACCAGGTCGATGTCGTCGGCCAGGCCCACATCCTCTAGTGCTCGGCGAGCCTCGGGGATGGCCGCCATCAGCGGGATGCCGGTCTCCTCGGTGGCCAGGTGGGGACCCGCCCCGGTGCCGCCCTCGGCGCCGTCGAGGTAGATCACGTCGGGACCGCACTTGGCCGCCATGCGCACATCGTCGTACACCCGGGCCGAGCCCAGCTTCAACTGGATGGGAATCTGGTAGTCGGTGGCCTCACGGATCTCCTGGATCTTCAGCGACAGGTCGTTGGGGCCGAGCCAGTCGGGATGCCGGGCCGGGGAGCGCTGGTCGATCCCCGCGGGAAGCGAACGCATCTCGGCCACCTGCTCGGTGACTTTCTGGCCCATCAGGTGCCCACCGAGGCCGACCTTGCATCCCTGGCCGATGAAGAACTCCACCGCGTCGGCCAGCATCAGATGGTGGGGGTTGAAGCCGTAGCGGCTCTGGATGATCTGGTAGTACCACTTGGTCGACAGGTCTCGTTCGGGCGGGATCATGCCACCCTCGCCCGAGCAGGTGGCCGTCCCAGCCATGGAGGCGCCCTTGGCCAGCGCCATCTTGGCTTCCAGCGACAACGCTCCGAAGCTCATCCCGGTGATGTAGACCGGGATGTCGAGTTCCAGCGGCTTGGCCGCGAAGCGGTCCCCGATCACTGTCTTGGTCTCGCACTTCTCGCGATAGCCCTCGATCACGAAGCGGGTGAGGGTGCCGGGCAGGAACACCAACTCGTCCCAGTGGGGGATCTTCTTGAAGATGGAGAAGCCCCGCATCCGGTAACGGCCCAGCTCGGACTTCACATGGATGTCGTTGATGACCTCCGGCGTGAAGATCCGGCTCTTGCCGAGGACGTCGGTGCTCCGGTTGACTTCAGTCATGGCCGCTCCCGCGGTGTCAGTGGATCACGAGCTTGCGCTCGGATGGCTCTAGGGCGTCGTAGTTGTGGAGTTGCTGGCCGCACACGAACTTCTCGAACGTCGGGGGCTCGCCGAGGTTGTGGACCCGGAACTTGCGTTCGATCAGCTCGGTGTCGGCGTCGGTCCACTCGCCGGGCACGCAGTCCACGCCCAGCGAGCGCACCTTGCCGGCCACGTAGATCGACCCGTCGTACATGGAGTCGCCGAGGTTCATGCCCGCGTTGCCGCAGATGATCTGGCGGCCCCGCTGCATCATGAACCCGGTGTTGATGCCCACATCGCCGGTCACGATGATGGTTCCGCCCTTCTGGTCGATGCCGGTACGGGCGCCCACGTCGCCTTTGACGATCAGGTCGCCGCCGCGTATGGCCGCCCCGGTCAGTGATCCCGCGCTGCGCTCGATGGTCACCACGCCCGACATCATGTTCTCGGCCACCGACCAGCCGACACGTCCGTTGATGGTGACCTCGGGGCCGTCGATGAGCCCGCAGGCGAACCAGCCGGGGCTGCCCTCGAAGTGGATCCGGCAGCGTTTGAGGATGCCGACCGCCAGCGAGTGCTTCGACGCCGGGTTGAGCACAGTCACATCGGCGATGCCGTCGTTGTAGATGAGCTTGCGCAGCGCCATGTTGATCTGGCGGATGGTGAGGTCGGTGGCATCGAAGCGGGCCCGGCTGCCGTCGACCTCGATGTTGTCGGGCATGTCGGCATGGGGCTCCACCAGGCCCCGGGCGTCGTAGCTGACACCGCTGCGCGAACCTGAACCGGGCATCACCAGCTCCCTTCTGCTCGGGCGCCAGCGCCTATACCTGCCATACCAGGACCTCTCGCTCGTAGGGATCGCGGGTCTCCACCTCGCGCTTGACCAGCGATCGGATGGCGACCTCCTCGGTGGCCACCGCCACCAGCGGATCCGACTCGAACAGCACCAGCGGCTTGGCCGCCATCTCGTCCTTGGCGATGCCCAGCTCGTTGCCGGTGACGCACACGTAGGTGAACACGCCGTCGAGATCGTCGAGGCTGTGCTTCATGGCGGTCTCCAGCGACAGGCCCCGGGCCATGTACTCGGCCAGGTACACCGCGATGATCTCGGAGTCGCACTCGCTCTGGAAGCGGTGACCGTGCTGCTCGAGGCGGCGGCGCCACTGGTGGTAGTTGGTGAGCTGGCCGTTGTGGACCACGGCCACATCCGCGAACGGGTAGGCCCAGTACGGATGCGCGCTGGCCAGGTCGACCTCGGACTCGGTGGCCATGCGCACATGGCCGATGCCGTGGGTGCCCCGGAACGAGCCCAGCTCGTACTGGTCGCTCACCGTCTCGGCGTCGCCGAGGTCCTTGATGATCTCCAGCGAGCTGCCCAGCGACAGCACCTCGCAGCCGGGCACGTCCTCGAGGTAGTCGGCCAGCGCCTTGAGGTCGCCGCTGTAGCGGATCGTGGCCCGGAAGGCGTAGCCGGTGTCGCTGGTGACGGTGGCCACCTCGGCGCCGATCTTGGCCAGGCGGCTCTCGACCTCGGCCCGGTTGCGCTCCAGGCGCTCCTCCATGCCGAAGCCGGTGCTCTTGTTGGGCTCGGCCAGCACGAAGCGGATCACCACCAGGTCGTCGGCCGGTCCGTACACCGCGTAGCCGGTGGAGTCCGGCCCGCGATGCTTCATCGACTGGAGCATGGCCGTGAGCTCGGCGCCGATATCGGCGGTGCCGTCCCGGTGGATCACTCCTGCAATGCCGCACATGGTGCTACCCCCTTGTTCATGGTGTTGGTTCGCTCGGGTGCTGTCGTTCGGATCCCGCGCCGGTCAGGGCAGGATGTCGAGGTACTCCTCCACGTCCCAGTCCGTCACGGTGGCCAGGAACCGCTCCCATTCGTCGTCCTTGTAGTGGAAGAACACCTTGCTCATCTCACCCGGCAACGCACCCATGACCACCTCGTCGTCGCGCAGGGCCTGCAGGGCCTCACCCAGGGTGAGCGGGATCTTGCGCACGTCCTTGCCGGCCTCCATGGCCTCGTAGATGTTGCGTTCCTCGGGCTCGCCCGGGTCGAGGCCGCGGTCGAGGCCGTCGTCCATGGCCTTGAGCAGACCCGCGAACGACAGGTGCGGGTTGACTGCGCTGTCCACCGAGCGGTACTCGAAGCGGCCCGGAGCGCTGACCCGCAGCGCGGTGGTGCGGTTCTGGAATCCCCAGTCCGCGAACACCGGCGCCCAGAAGCCCGTGTCCCACAGCCGGCGGTAGGAGTTGACCGTCGGCGAGGTCAGACAGGTCAGGGCCTGCACATGCTCCAGGATCCCGCCGATGGCCTTCATGCCGACCGGGCCGGGAAGCTGCGGGTTGTCGCCCTCGGGCATGAACTTGTTGTTGCCGTCTGCGTCCCACAGCGAGATGTTGTGGTGGCAGCCGTTGGCCGACACCCCCATGAACGGCTTGGGCATGAAGCACGGGAAGGCGCCCAGCTCGCGGCCGACCTGCTTGCACACCTGACGGTAGGTGGTGAGCCGGTCGGCGGTCAGCTCGGCCCGGTCGAAGTTGAAGTTCAGTTCCAGCTGGCCGGGAGCGTCCTCGTGGTCGCCCTGGATCATGTCGAGCCCCATGGCCTCGCAGTACTCGATCACCCGGTGGATCAACGGCTGCAACTCGGCGAACTGGTCGATGTGGTAGCAGTTCGGCTTGGTCATTCCCTCGACGGTCGGCTTGCCGTCGGCGTCGGCTTTGAGCCACATCATCTCGGGCTCGCAGCCGGCCCGCAGATGCAAGCCGTGCTTGGCCTCGAATTCGGCGTGCAGGCGCCGGAGGTTGCCGCGGCAGTCAGAGGTCAAGAAGGCTCCCCCGTCGACTTCCTCCTCTCGTCCTCTGAAAAGAGTGCACCACACCCGGGCCGTCCTGGAGTCCCAGGGCAGCGGCATGAACGTCTCGGGCTCGCCGATACCGACAAGCTCACGGGCCTCGGGGCCGTAGCCGATGTAGTTGCCGTGGCGGTCGATGAACAGGTTGGCGGTGGAGCCGTACACGAGCTGGAAGCCCTTGCGGGCGATCATTCCGAAGTGCTTGGCCGGGATGCCCTTGCCCATGATCCGACCCGTCACCGATACGAACTGGCAGTACAGGTACCGGATGTCGTCGGCCTCGATGCGGGCCTCCACCTCTCGGATCTGCTCTTCGCGACCGTCCGCTTCGACGAACCGCTCTAGGTCAGTGGCCATTTTCCCCCCTACGGGTGAGCTTGTGTGTGCGGCGAAACCGTAGCGCTCGATGCCTGATCGGTGCCAACGGGCCTCAGCTCGCCGACACGTCCGACATTGGCCCGGACTCTACCACGACGTCGCCTCAATGTCTAATCTGAGTAGAGACACTTTCTCCACAGTAGAGCTAGGCGGGCGGGTGGCTACAAGCCGCGCCGTGGTCGATCCGTAGAGTTGTCCCCATGGAACCCGTGCCCCGGTCGGCCTGGCTGACGCTCGGGGTCGTCTCGGTGGCCGTGTTCATGGTGGCCATGGAGTTGACGATCATCGCGTTGGCGCTGCCCGAGATCCGCGACTCGCTGTCGGGCACCACACCCGCCACGCTGTCATGGGTGGTGTCGGCCTACGCGATCGTGGTAGCGGCCTTGCTGTTGCTGTCGGGCTGGCTGGCCGACCGCTACGGCCGCAAGAGGGTCTTCCGCACCGGCTTGACCCTGTTCGCGCTGGGTTCCGTAGCCGCTGGGGCCTCCGGCAGCATCGGCATGCTGATCGCGGCACGCGGACTGCAGGCCGTCGGCGGCTCGATGCAGTACCCGGCCGGGCTGGCCCTGCTGCTCGATGCATTCCCCAGGAGCCGCCATCAGACGGCCATCGGCACCTGGGGCGCCATGGGCGGGCTGGCCGCCGGCCTCGGACCGGCCCTCGGGGCGGTGCTCATCGAGGCCTTCGGATGGCGGGCCGTGTTCTATGTGAACGTGCCGGTGGCGCTTGGAGCCCTCGTGGCCGGTTCCTACGTTCTCGTCGAGAGCACCGGCAAGAACACCGCCACCGGGGTGGACGCGATCGGCGTGCCATTGGCCTCCATAGGCGTGGGCGCGATGATTCTGGGACTCGTCCAAGGCGAGACCTGGGGATGGGGGACGGCGGCCACGGTCGGCTCCTTCGCGGCCGGGGCCTTGCTGATCGCGGCCTTCGCGCTGCGGAGTCTGCGTCACCCCGCACCGCTGTTCGATCTCAGCCTGCTGCGGATCCGCTCCTTCGCGCTGGGCAATCTCGGCTCGCTGTTCTTCTCCATCGGCTTCTTCGCCCTGCTGGTGCCACTGCCCACGTTCATCCAAGAAGTGTGGGGATGGTCGGTTCTCGAGACCGGCCTCGCCTACTCGGTGGGGCCCCTGGTGTCGTTCCTGATCGCGCCGCAGGCCGGACGCCTCGCCGACCGCATCGGCAACGCTCCGTTGCTCACCGCCGGATCGATCTGCGGAGTGGCGGGCCTGGTGTGGCTGCTGCTCACCATCTCCACCGAGCCTTCGCTTCCGCATCTGCTGGTGGGCACTGTTCTGGTGGGCGCGGCCGCCGGCACCGGCTTCACGCAACTGGTGGGCGCGGCGCTGTGCGACATCCCTCCCGCGCGCTACGCCATGGCCGCCGCCGGGCGCACCACCTTCTTCCAACTCTCGGTGGCTTTCGCCATCGCAGTGGCCTTCACGGTCATCGGCGAGCCGGAGAGCGCCGCCGACAGCTTGGCCGCCCACAACACGGCGTGGATTCTGTGCGCAGCCGCCTACTTCTGCAATCTCGTGCTGTTCAGCATCGTCTACCCGCAGCGACGGATGCTCGACCTGGTGCGGTCACGCTGACACACAGACCGCTGCCCGACAGACCGCTGCCCGACAGCGCCGCATCATCGGTGGAGTTTCTTCGACGGCAACGGCGGTGGCTCGTCTAGCGTTCACGCCATGAAGTTTGGGATCTTCTATGAACACCAGCTGCCCCGGCCGTGGCACGACGGCGACGAGCAGCGGCTCTTCAACGAGGCGCTCGAACAGGTGGAACTGGCCGACCGGCTGGGCTTCGACTACGCCTGGGAGGTGGAGCACCACTTCTTGGAGGAGTACTCGCATTCGTCCGCGCCCGAGGTGTTCCTGGCCGCCTGCAGCCAGCGCACCCAACACATCCGCCTCGGCCACGGCATCGTGTTGATGCCTCCGGGCTACAACCACCCCGCCCGGGTGGCTGAGCGGGTCGCCACTCTGGACCTGGTGTCGGGCGGTCGGGTGGACTTCGGCACCGGGGAGTCGTCGTCGATCCTGGAGTTGGGCGGTTTCGGCGTCGATGTCGACACCAAGCGCCTCGCCTGGCAGGAAGCGGTCGAGCAGTGCTGCAACATGATGGCCATGGAGCCCTACCCGGGCTATGAGGGCGAGTTCTTCTCGATGCCGTGCCGCAACGTGGTGCCCAAACCGGTGCAGAAACCTCATCCCCCGCTGTGGGTGGCCTGCTCGAACCGCGAGACGATCAAGCTGGCCGCCAAGCTGGGCATGGGTGCGCTCACGTTCTCGTTCGTCGATCCGGCCGACGCGGCCTTATGGGTACAGGACTACTACCGGATCCTGGAGACCGAGTGCGTGCCCATCGGCCATGCCGTCAATCCCAACATCGCCATGGTCACCGGCCTGTCGGTGCACCCCGACGCCGTCGAG
>JAJDZO010000034.1 GCA_022824605.1 Acidimicrobiia bacterium | reverse complement strand
TGCCAGTTCTGGCATAGAACAGACGTTCGGATCACAACGGCAGAGTCCCCTCTCATCCACCGTGGGACCGGCCTGGCAAGCCCAGCGAGCGCCGAGGCCGAACGCGCCCTCGCCTCACACGCCAACGAGGCAAACCCCAAGGTCAGTGCCCTTATGGGGAGAGTCGCCGACGATGTCGCCCTTCGATTCTGGGGAATCGCGCCGCGCGATTTGGGGAATGTCCCGGAATCGCCGCTAGAACACCCTCGATGACCTCCCCGAACGTAACTGTGTAGCAACTCACCGAGTCGCTCGCGTTCTGTTGGTCATGCCCTGGGTGGTCGGCCGCCACTATTCTGGATTCTCGCTGATGCAAGGCGAGAGACAGGAAGAGTGAGCGAGGTGCCAGAGTCATGAGCAATGCGGCCTTCGAGGCCTCCGGGGCCGTCGCGGCGGCTCGTGCCGAGGACGCCGTCAAGATCTACGGTTCGGGCGAGACGGAGGTCCGGGCCCTCAGCGGGGTGAACATCGCCTTCGAGAAGGGCCGGCTCACCGCGATCATGGGTCCGTCGGGGTCGGGCAAGTCCACGCTCATGCAGTGCATGGCCGCTCTCGACGACCTCACCGGGGGGCGGACCTTCATCGGCGACACCGACTTGAGCACCCTGACCGACAGGGAGCTCACCCGGCTGCGCCGCGAGCGGGTGGGCTTCATCTTCCAGGCGTTCAACCTCGTGCCGACGTTGACCGCCATCGAGAACATCACCCTGCCCATAGAGCTGGCCCGGCGCCGGCCCGACCAGGAGTGGGTTGACGGCGTGGTAGCCACCGTGGGCCTGGCCGACCGTCTCAGCCACCGGCCCAACGAGCTCTCCGGGGGCCAGCAGCAGCGGGTGGCGGTGGCCAGGGCGCTGGCCAGCAGGCCGGAGGTCATCTTCGCCGATGAGCCCACCGGCAATCTCGATTCCCGGTCCGGCACCGATGTCCTGCGGTTCATGCGCCACGCGGTGGACGATCTGGGGCAGACCATCGTGATGGTGACCCACGACGCCCGGGCGGCCTCCTTCGCCGACCGTGCGGTGTTCCTTTCCGACGGCATCCTCCGGGGCGAGCTGATCGACCCGAGCGCGGAGTTGATTCTCGATCACATGAAGATCCTGCAGGTGGGCCAGTTCATCCGGGGCGTACCCGAGGGCGCCACCATGGACGAAGTCCTCAAGTTCATGGAGGGGCTCGAGGAGTGAACCCAGCCCGCGCCCGCTTGCTGTAGCGGACCGATGACGCTGCTGCGCTACAGCCTCCGCAACATCGCCGCGGCGCGGATCCGGTTCGCGCTCACCACCGTGGCGGTGGTGAGCGGGGTGGCCCTCACCGTCGGCGTGCTGATCAACACCGACGGGTTGCGGGCCGCGTTCAGCGATCTGGCCGGCGACCTCTACGACCAGGTCGATCTGTCGGTCCGTTCGCAGTCGACGTTGGGCAACGTCGACCAGTGGCAGGACCTGCCGTTGCTCGACCCCTCACTGAAGGATCGGCTCGAGGCCATCGACGGTGTGGAGAAGACCGCCGGTGCGGTGTCGGAGTTCAACATCGTGGCCATCGGCGCCGACGGCGAGGCCATCGACGCGGAGTTGTCTCAGCAGGGCGGGATGGGCTGGCCCGAGGACGAGTCGCTGGGTCGGGTCTTCCCGCTCGACGACGGGTTGAGCCGCCGGCCCGCCGGGCCCGACGAGTTCGCCATGGACCAGCACACCGCGGCCGCGTTCGGCTTCCGCATCGGTGAGCGCTACAAGGTCGCCACCCCCACCGGAACGCACCGCTTCGAGCTGGTGGGCGTCTTCTACTTCATGGAGCCCGATCTGCAGGCCCCGTTCCAGCTGGTCGCCTGGGACATGGACACCGCCCGCCAGGTTCTGCATGACGGCGGCGGGTACGACCTCATCAATGTGCGCCTCTCGCCGGGCGCCTCTCTCGACGAGGTGACCGCGTCGATCGAGGCCGCCCTCGGCCCGTCCTACGTGGTGCTCTCCCAGCAGGAGCAGGTCGAGGCCCGCGACCAGGAGTTGGGAGATCTCCTCGACGTCTTCCGCAATGCGCTGCTGGCCTTCGCGGTCATCGTGCTGGTCATCTCGGCGTTCATCACCTACAACACCTTCACTCTGGTCACCGGCCAGCGCATCAAGGAGTTCGGGTTGCTGCGGGTGCTGGGCGCCGACCGGCGCCAGGTGGCTCTGACGGTGGCGTTCGAGGCGCTGGTCATGGGTGCGTTGGCCGCGGTGGTCGGGTTCGGCCTCGGCATCGGCGTGTCCGAGGCCCTCAGCGGCATCCTCTCGGCCGCAGGCTCGAATCTTCCCGCGACGCAGCTGGTGGTGGGCGCAGGCCCGATCATCGCTGCACTGGCGCTCGGCGTCGGCCTGACGGTGATCATCTCCCTGTTGCCGGCGATGCGGGCCCGCCGGGTCACGCCCATGGTGGCGCTGGCCGACGATGCCGACATCGACGCCTACGGCCGGCGCAGGTCGATCATCATCGGTTCGGTGGCAGGCGCGGTCGGGCTGGTGCTTCTGGTCGTGGGTCTGCTGTCGGACCTGTCCGTGTCGGCGCTCGTCCTGTTGATCGGGTTGGGCGCCCTAGGAGTGCTCGTGGGCGTCAACGTTTGCAGCCCCGCCCTCGCCGGTCCGATGTCGCAGGCGCTGGGATGGCCCGCAGCCCGCTTGTTCCGCCTGAACGGGCGTCTGGCCCGACTCAACGCCGTTCGCAACCCCCGCCGCACCGCCACCACCGCGTCGGCGCTGATGATCGGGCTGGCCATGGTGTCGCTGGTCACCGTGCTGGGCACGTCCTTCAAGGAGACCCTCAACGGCCGGCTGCAGGACTCGGTGCGAGCGGATTGGATGCTGTGCGCCGGACGGTGCGACAACCAGCAGCTCGCGTTCAGTTCGGAGGCGGCAGCCGCGGCTGCGCAGGTGCCCGAGTTGGAGTCGGTGGAGGTGTTCCGGTTCCGGCCCAACGGCGTGCGCACCCCCGACGGCGCCCAGCACATGTTGTCGGCTGCCAACCTCGCCTCGTTCTCGAGCCATGTGGAGCCGAACGTCGTCTCCGGCCGCGTGGCCGGAGCCGGTCCCGGCGACGTGATGGTGCACGTCGACGCCGCCGCAGAGATCGGCCTCGCCGTGGGCGACGAAGTGCGGTTGGAGATCTCGGGCCACGAGGAGGCCGCCTTCGACGTGGTTGCCCTCCACACCACCGACGCAGTGGTGGGCTCCTGGGTGATCGACCTCGACGACTGGGACCGCTACGTCGTCGGTGACCAGGACAGCCTGGTCACCGCGGTCACCGCGGCGGGAGTAGGCCGCGAGGACGCCCGGGCCGCGCTGGAGGCGGGACTCGCCGAGTACCCGCAGATAGTGGTGCGCGACCAGGCCGAGTACCGCGCCAGCCGGTCCACCCAGGTCGACAACCTGCTGGTCGTGATCAACGTGTTCCTGATCATGGCGCTGCTGATCGCGGTGATGGGGTTCTCCAACACCATGGCCCTGTCCGTGTTCGAGCGCACCCGCGAGATCGGGCTGCTGCGGGCCGTCGGCATGGGCAAACGGCAGATCCGGGCCGCCATCCTGCTGGAGGGGATGATCGTGGCCGTCTTCGGCGGGGTCATCGGTGTAGTGACCGGGCTGGTGGCGGGAGCCTTCGCGGCCGGATCCCTCCCCGGCGACATCATCTCCACGGTGGCCCTTCCGGGGGGATCCGTGGTGGTGTATCTGGGCGTGTCGGTGGTGGCCGGACTGCTGGCCTCCCTGGCGCCGGCTCGCCGGGCCAACCGCATAGACCTGCTCAAGGCCATCTCCCACTAGCGCCAAACCGCCAAGTAGGCCGGCTGATGGACGCTGGGGCTGCGGATTCTGGGTGGTTATTCGAGTTCGTCGAGGGTGGTTTCGCTCACTAGGAACTTGGCGGCTGCGACTTCTAGTTGGTTGAACGCTTGACGGTCGATTCTGACTCCGTGGCGGTGGGCGTCGGTGATCCGGGCAATGCTTGCTTCGGTTCCTGCGGCGGCGACCATAAGGGTGACGACGCTCACCGCTTCGTCGCCTCGGGGTTCGCCTTGGAGGTTGATCGGGGCCATGCCTCGTTCCATGCAGTGGTGGAGCGTGCCCGCGATGGCGGCCAGGGGCACTTCCGATGCGAATTCGGCGGTCGCTCGGCCGGTTGAGCGGGCCTCCACCTCGGCTGCGAGCAACACGTCGAGCGCTGTCACCCACTCCGACAGTGCCAAGTCGGCAGCATCGAGAGCCTCACAGAAGGCGGGCACCGCCGCGCCGTGATGTATCTCCGCGAAGGTCACGTTCTCTGCGATCCGCTCGGCGGTCCCCGGATCGCAGCCCGCAACACGGCTCACCCGGTAGACGAGATCGTGGATCTCTCGCGGGGCCACCGTGACCGTTTCTGCCATGTCAGTCGCGTGCGCCGCGATCCGTCACCCGAACACTGTGGCGAACAGGCGCAGCCAGTTGCCGCCGAGGATCAGGTCGCGTTCGGTGGGGGAGAAACCGGCCTCGTCGAGCCCGTCCGCGAGCGACGCGAAATCGCTGGGTCCTCGGAACCACGCAGGCCACTGCGGGAACGCCGGCGCCCCGCTCGGCCCCTCAGGGCGATCCCAGCGGCCGCCGCGCATCCAGCCGAGCGCATCGGGATGCCAGCCGAGCACTGCGTCGGTGCCGACGGCCACATGCTCCACACCAACCTGCTCGGCCAGCCGCACGAACATGGCGCAGTATTCGCTGCGGGTCACCTCGGCGCCGCCCATGAACAACGGGTATAGGGTGCAGCCGATCACCCCGCCGCGCTCTGCCACGGCGTCGAGCACCTCGTCGGGCTTGTTGCGGGGGGAGTCGCAGAACCAAAGCGGGTTGCCATGGGTGATGGCAACCGGCTGCGATGAGGCCTGCACCGCGTCGAGGCTCGTCGAGTTGCCGACATGGGACAGGTCGACCAGCACCCCGGCGTTGTTGAGGGCGGCCACCATGCGGTGCCCGGCGCGGGTGAGCCCGCCGTCGTTGGGTTCCCAGCAGCTTGAACCCAGGTGATTGGCGATGTTGTAGGTGAGTTGCACCACCCGCACGCCGACATCGGCGAAGATCTGGGCCATCTCGGGGTCGTCGCCGAGCATCGAGCTGTTCTGGAACCCCAAGACCGCGCCGAGCACGTCGTCTGCCACCGCGCGTTTCATCTCCTCGACGGTGGTCACCACTCTGATGGCGTCGGCGTTGTGACGGCACAGATGGCGGAAGGCCCCGACGCGCGTCATGGCGCCTGCCAGGTCCTCCCAGGTGCCCACCGTGGCGTGGACGATGTCCACTCCGCCGGAGCGGACCTCATCGATCACGGCGCGCGACCAGTCGTTTATCTGGAGTCCGTCGATGATCATCTCGAACTCCCGGGACGAGCCGGCAGCACCCAGTCATCGTAGGCGTCCACCCCCAGGTCGCCGATACGGGGCGCGCCCTGAAACAGCGTCACCCTCAGCCAGTCGGTCGACTTGGGCTTGAAGTTGTCCATTCCGTACATGGCGAGCTGGAACCGTTGCAGCAGCAGCGGCAGGTAATCGGCAGCGCATGGATTGTCGCGGGGCTCGGTGTAGTCGCCGTTGCTTGCGCTGAGCCGTTCGGCGGCAAGCCGGTGCTCGGGGTGCTCGCTGAGCACACGATTCACCGATGTCGCGTCGTCGTAGCCGCCGAGCGCGGTCCGCAGCCTCTGCAGGCGCAACGCCACGTCGATGGCCACGTCACGGCAGGCCGGTTCGAGCCGGTCGCGCCGCACCCGCCGGGGTTCCTCGGTGTTGTCGCTGATCACCCACCACCAGGCGTCGGCCCCCTCGTGGTCGAGGTCGAGTTGGTCGAGCCATCCGAACCTCGACGCCAGCAGGGTGCGGAGCTGCCCCACGGTGACGGCGGGATCGAGCGGGCAGTGTTCGTCCACCGCAAGCATCTCGTCGATCAGTTCGTCGTCGGCTTCGTGCAACTCCAGCAGCAGCGACACCACCAGTTCGGCGGTCTCGGGGCCGCGATCCTGCGCCCACCGGTACAGGGCATCGAAGGGAAGCTTCTCTCGGCGGCAGCGGTCGAACGCCTCGCCTACCTGCAATACCACCGAGGCCACGTCGACTGAATTCAGGAACGGCTCGCAGTCGTCGTCGGTTCCGTGAACGAAGTGGTCGTGAGCCCGCCGGATCCATCGGTCGAGGCGGTCGAGGCGGTCTCCGTCGCCCGGCAGCGACCGCACATCGGCCAGCGCCATCTCGCGGATGGAGACCCAGGTGTGGATCACCCTCGGGTGCTTGAACGCGAACGGCACCAGTCCCAGGCCGGTGGCGTTGCCCAGTCCGAAGTAGCGGCGCCAACGCTCGTCGAATCCAACGGCGCCGTCGCCGCCCCTGGCTCGGGCGCAATGCTCGACCAGGTCGTAGCCGAGTTCCTGGATCACCGGCGTCACCACCGGCAGGGTCAGCAGCATCATGCCGACCGGATCCATGAAGGTGCCGAGCACGATGTAGATGGTCGACAGCGAAAGCAGGATCCAGATCGGCGCCACATCGAAAGAAACCGCCCATTCGGTCAGGGCGCCGGCGACGCCGGTCAGCGCGATAAAGCCGACGAAGAGCTTCGCGCCCAGCACCAGGGCAAAGATGTTGGC
>JAJDZO010000120.1 GCA_022824605.1 Acidimicrobiia bacterium | reverse complement strand
CGCCAGTTGGTGGCCGGCAACGCCGACATCGCCATGGCCGATGCACTGTCGGGTTTCTTCGCCACCATCGCGGGCGCCGATCTCGAGGGCATCTACTGCCCGTACACGCAGAACTGGATGACCATGCTGGTCAACACGGCGTCGGGCATCGAGAGCCCGGAGGACCTCAGGGGCAAGACCGTCGCAGTGACGTCTCAGGCCTCCACCAGCAAGTGGTACGCGGCGCTGCTGCTCGCCGACAACGGCATCACCGAAGAGGACGTGACCTTCGCAGCCACCGGTATCGCCTTCGGAGAGGCCCTGCTCGGTGGTCAGGCCCAGGCCGCCTCGACCTGGGGCTCGATCAACTGGGCCCTGCTGGAGGCCGGTGGCATCCCCGACGACCAGCTCGACGACTACGAGATCTGGCAGTACACGCAGGTGCCCGGCCCCAACGACGTGTACTTCTCCAACCGGAGCTGGGTGGACGAGAACACCGACGGCGTAGCCCGGTTCATCGATGCTCTGGAGAAGGCCAAGATCTGGATCCAGGAGAACCCCGAGGCGGCCGCTGAGATCGGATCCCGCTACGCGGTGGGCGCCGACAACATGGACCGCAACCTGGCCGTGATCGACTACCGCATCCAGATGCAGAACGAGGGTCCCGGTGTGGCCGAGAACGGCATGGGCTGGTGTGATGTGGCCACCATCCAGGATGTGGCCGACCAGGCCACCGAACTGGGCATCCTGCCCGACGCGGCCGACGCCTCAGCGGTGATCTCCAACCGGTTCGTCGGCTGAGAGGCCGAGCAGAAAACTAGCCTGGCCCGGCGGGCGGCGGTGCCCGCCGGGTTCAGGAATACAGCGTGAACGACGAGACCGCAGAAGTGTCGGGTCGCGGCCACATCGAGATCGACGGCCTCACCAAGACGTATGCCTCCGACGCGGGCGACATCACGGCCCTGCAGGGCATCGACTTCGACATCGCCTCCCGGGAGTTTGTCGGCATCGTCGGCCCCAGCGGCTGCGGCAAGAGCACCCTGCTGCGCTGTTTGGGCGGCCTCATCGCCCCGTCGGTGGGGGAGGTGCGCATCGGCGGCGACGTGGTGACCGAGCCCGATCCCCGCATCGGCTACGTGTTCCAGCAGGCCGTGCTGTTGCCGTGGCGCAGAGTGCTCGACAACGTGATGCTCCCATTCGAGATATCGGGCCGCCCCACCGCCGAGAATCGGGCCAAGGCCCTGGAGGTCCTCGAGATGGTGGGCCTTTCGGAGTACGTGAACCATCGGCCCGGTGAGCTGTCGGGCGGGATGCAGCAGCGGGTGTCGGTGGCCCGGGCGCTGGCGGTGGAGCCGTCGATCCTGCTGATGGACGAGCCCTTCGGCGCGCTCGACGCCCAGACCCGCGATTCGATGAACGTCGAGCTGCTGCGGATCTGGCAGGAGTCGCAGACCACGGTGGTGTTCGTCACCCACGACATCGGCGAGGCGCTGTTCCTGTCGGACCGGGTGATGGTGATGTCGGTGCGGCCGGGCCGGGTGCAGGACGTGATCGATGTGGACCTTCCCCGGCCCCGCAGTTTCGCCGAGGTGGAGGCCGATGAGCGGTTCTGGACGCTGCGCCGCCGGATTCGGGAGCAACTCAATTGAGGCGCCTGTTGCGAGCGCTGCGATCGGAGGCCTGGCTCGGCCGGCTGCTGGTGCTGCTGTCGGCGGCGGTGCTCATCGTCGTGTGGCACTTCTGGGCCCGCACGAACTCGCCTCTGATTCTGCCCGAGCCCTGGCCGGTGCTCGAGCGCCTGATTGACTACATCACCTCGGGCCGGGCCAACCCGCACATCTGGATCACCGTCCAGGAGATCGTCCTGGGCTTCGCGCTGGGCGGCGTCGCCGGGATCGGGCTGGGCACTCTGGCATCGGAGTTCGGCATCGCCCGGCGGGTGATCATGCCCTACGTCATCATCACCCAGGCCCTGCCGAAGTTCGCGCTCGCTCCGATCCTGGTCATCTGGTTCGGTTTCGGGATGACCCCCAAGGTGATCATCGCCGCGCTGATCGCCTTCTTCCCGCTGCTGGAGAACACCTACCTCGGGCTCACCACCGCTCCGGCGGAGATGCTGGAGCTGTTCAGGGCGTTGCGAGCGGGACGCTGGACCACGTTGACCAAATGCAAGGCCCTGCACGCGGTGCCGGCCGTGTTCAGCGGGTTGCGGGTGGCGCTGATGCTGGCTCTGGTCGGCGCGGTGGTGGCGGAGTATGTGGGCGCCAACAAGGGTCTGGGCGCTCTGATCATCGTGTCGCAGGGAACCCTCGACACCGAGTTGATGTTCGTGGCGTTCGTGCAGCTCACCGTCCTCGGGCTGCTGCTCGATCAGGCCCACGGTCTGGTTTACCGGCTGGTGATGCGGCGCCTGTACGGCTCGGTCGGCGCGCAGATGCGGGCTGCGGGGGTGTCGGTGTGACGGCGGCGGTCGGTCCCACGAAGGCGGGGGAGTGATGGATTTCGGTTGGCGGGTGCCGTCCTACGCCGGGCCTCACACCTCGGCGGCCGACGCCCGGGCTCTGGTGCCGTACTTCGCCAAGGTGGAGGAGGCCGGCTTCTCTGCGCTGTGGGTGATCGATCACCTGCTGGTGGCCCCCAACGTGTATTCGGTGGCCTGGCAGGACCCGATGATCACCCTGGCGGTGGCCGCGGGCGCCACCGAGCGGATCCGGCTGGGCACGGCCATCCTGTGCGCGCCGTTCCGCCATCCCACCATCATCGCCAAGGAGGTCGCCAGCCTCGACTGCCTCTCGGGGGGAGGTCGGGTGATCCTGGGCATCGGCACCGGCCACGACGACATGGAGTTCGCCTCGGTGGGGGTGCCACGGCGCGAGCGGGGCCGGCGCACCGATGAGGCCCTGGAACTGGTCGGGTTGCTGCTCAGCACCGACGAGGTGAGCTACCAGGGCCGCTACTACAGCGTCGCCGACGGCACCACCCTCTATCCCCGGCCCGCAGAACCGATCCCCATATGGATCGGTGGAGGGTCGCAGGTCCATGTGGTCGACAACGTGGACACGCCGAACATGGCCCCGGCCGTGCTGGCCCGCATCGGCCGCCACGACGGCTGGATCTGCCGTTCCAGCGGCACCAGCCCCGAGATCGTCGCCGACGACATCGCCTCGGTGCGCAACTATCTGAGCGCGCGGCGCGACATGAGCGGCTTCACCATGTCGCACGCCCAATGGCTTCACATCGTCGACTCGGCTGACCGTGAGAAGGTGATCGCCGAGCAGCTGGCCGCCTACCGCACGGTGATGGACGTCAAGCGTTCCGACGATGATCTGCAGAACGCCTACCTGTTCGGCACCATCGACGAGATGGCGGCCCGGATCCGGGCGCTGGCCGCGGCCGGGATCGACCACCTGATCATCAACCCGCTGACCGACGACCCGCAGCAGATCGACCTGTTCGTGAACAAGATCATGGCCGACGTCTGATTCGTCAGCGGTCGCGGGGACACCGGGCCCGGCGCGGACGCACGACCCTCGGGAGATCAACCATGCAACTGGTACTGCACAACATCGGTGAGGTGCTCACCGGCGTGCTCGACGAGCCCACGATGGCCGCCGACACCATCGTCGTCGATGGCGGTCGGATCGTGTCGTTCGACTCCGGCGCGGCCAGCGACGCCGACACGGTGATCGACTGCAAGGGCATGACGGTCGCTCCAGGCCTCGTCGACACCCACATGCATCCCACTCTCGGCGACTACGCACCCAAACAGCAGTCGGTCGGGTATCTCGAGCGGATGATGCACGGCGCGGTCACCCGAGCCATCTCCGCGGGGGAGGTCCACGCTCCGGGCCGGTCGGGGGCCGAGTCGGCGCTCGGCATCGCCCTCGGTGCGTTCCATTCCTTCGAGCGCCACCGGCCGGCGGGCATCAAGGTGCACGGGGGAGCGATGCTGCTCGAGAAGGACACCGAGGTCTCCCACATCGACCGGGCGTACGAGGCGGGTATGCGGATCATCGGTGAGATCGGCGTCGGCTCGCTCAAGGACCCTCGGCGGGCGGGGGAGCTGTCGGCGCACGCCCGCGGGCTCGGCATGACCGTCCACATGCATTGCGGCTGCACTTCTGATCGGGGTCCCGGAGGCGACGAGCATCCTTATTTCTCAGCCGATGACGTGATGACCGCGGTTCCGTCCATCGCGTCGCACGCCAACACGTTCGCCTCACTGTCCGACGACGACATCGACATGCTCTGCAGCGACGAGGGTCCGCCGTTCGTGGAGGTGGTGCAGGCCGGTGGCACCCGTTCGATGCTGCGGGTGGTGGAGGGCCTCGCAGAGCGGGGTGAGATGCATCGGCTGTTGATCGGCACCGACACGCCCACCGGCTACGGCGTGACGTCGCTGGGAATCCTCAAGACCATCGGCGACGTCTGCTCGCTGGCCGAGGTGTCGCCCGAGACGGCGTGGGCGGTGGCGTCGGGCCAGGCCGCCAGGGCCTTCGGTTCCGACGGCAACGTGATCGCGCTCGGCGCGGTCGCCGACCTGGTGGTGATGGACGCATCGCTGGGCTCGGTGTGCGGCTCGGCGACCGAGGCCATCGCCGCCGGAGAGTTCCCCGGCGTGGCCGTGGTGATGACCGACGGCGTTGTGCGGGTGCAGGGTTCGCTGTGCACCCTGAGGTCGCGCCGGGTGGCCGACATCGAGAGCTGACGCTGACGGCGAGAGCGGCCATGACCAGAGCCGACCTGCATGGCCGACCGCGACAAGACCTGCAAGCAGGACCAGGCTGACGAAACTCAAGTGCTTCGTGCAAGCCGACCTGCATGGCCGACCGCGACAAGACCTGCAAATAGGACCAGGCGTGCTTCTTGCAAGCCGACCTGCGTGGCCGACTGCGACAAGACCTGCAAGGCTGGCAAGCGCCAGGATCTGCAAGGCTGACAGCGACGGAAGGAGCAGCCATGAGCGGAGTTGACGCTGCACTGCGAGACCGGGTATTCGAGCTGATCGAAGCTGACCGGGAACTGCTGGCCGACACATGCTTGGAGCTGGGCAACACCTTCGCGCCGTGTGGCCATGAGCAGCCGGTGGCCGATGCGGTCAGCGCCTGGTACGACCGCTACGGCATCACCGCCCGCCAGCAGCGGATCCTGCCCGATCGCTCGAATGTGGTGGCCGTGCTGGGTGGCTCGAGGCCGGGCGCGAGGAGCCTGATCTTCAACGCGCATCTCGACACAGAGATCAGCGGTCCGGACCACGCCAACCTCATGGAGTCGAGCGACCCCAACCTGGTGGGTGCCTGGCGGGAGGGCGACCGCATCTTCGGCCACACCGTGCTCAACGACCGGGGCTGCATGTCGGTGTTCATGGTGATGGCCAAGGCCTTCACCGACGCCGGGGCCCGACTCGGCGGCGACGTGATCCTCACTTCGGTGGCGGGCGAGACCGGGATGGCGCCCGTCGACGAGTATCAGGGCCTCAACTACGAGGGCAAGGGCTTCGGCACCCGCCACCTCGTCGACCACGGGGTGCGAGCCGACTACGCCCTGGTGGCCGAGACCACGGCCTGGTCGAAATCGTGGATCGAGTGCGGTGCGGTGTACCTCAAGATCACGTTGCGGGGCCGCAACATGTACACGCCCCGGCTCATCCGAGAGCCCGACCTGCCCGACCATCCCAACGCCATCGTCAAGGGCGCGGTGGCGGCCAGCGTGCTGGAGGCGTGGGGGATCGACTACGAGGAACGCAACTCCTACGTGTCGGCGCTGGGCGAGGTGCGGCCCAAGGCTCAGGTGGGCGCCATCCGGGGCGGCGTGCCCTATCGCCCCAACCGGTCGTCGCCGGTGTGCAAGCTCTACATGGATGTGCGCACCCCGCCGGGCGCCGACCAGGACGCGGTGGTCGACGAGGTACGGGAGGTGGTCCAGTCGGTTGACCCTGCTGCCGAGGTCGAGTGCTACATGGCGAAAGCGGGCCGGGAAGGCACCGGCGTGGAGCCCTTGAGCGACGCGGTCGAGAAGGCCTACGGCGAGATCGTCGGGGGCGCCACGCCGTCTCCCCAGGTGGCCCACACCTCCATGTGGCGCGACACCAACATCTTCAACGCGGTCGGGATCCCGTCGCTGACGTTCGGCCCGCCCCGGGGCTCAGCCGCGGTGCAGGGCACCGGCCACTTCGAGCTCGACGACCTAGTAGCCGCAGCCAAGGTCTACGCAGCAGTAGCCATAGACCTCTGCGGGTGATGCGCCCTCACGTCAACCGAAGCGGTCGTCACCACCGTCGTCGCCCACGTAGGAGACCAACAACTCAAGAATTCGTAGCGCTGCAGCCACTCGCCACGGCAGGCTCTCGTCGAAGAGCAGCCGCATCGTGGGTCGATCCGGTCGCGGCCTCACGCGCGGTCACAAAGAGAGAGGTCGACTGTCTCAGAAGTCGTCGAAGAGCGTCAGTGTTTCGTTGACTGCTGCTTCCAGATTCGTCATCTTGTCGGCTGGTCTGGCCTGTTCCAGGAGCTTCACGGCCTCCGCTTGTTCGTCGTGGTTTGAGAGCGATAGCGAGATCGTGTCTCGGCTCTGCCTTCGGAAGCCGCCGAGACTCCGCAGAGCACGGACCAAGACGGCGGTCGCCGCCGAGGCGAACTGTCTTCGATCAGCATCCAGCCATCGGTCGAACACTCCAAAGGTTGCTCGGCTCAGGAGCATGGCCCCAGTGATGTCAAGAGCAATTGGCACGGTTGCTTGACCTACGATGGCCATTGCTTCAACGATGATGCGGGCCGTGAGCTCCCTGTAACCGTCTGCCTGAAGTTCTGGATCTTGGGTTCCTTTTATGCCGGGCGTCCATGGAATCAGGTACAGGGGTCGGATGTCGTCCTCGTCGTGTCGATGCAAGACAACGGCAGGGGGCTCAAGTGCTCGTTGGGCGGCAGCAGGCAGATCGGAGCCGGGAGAGGTCGAGAGCCTCGCGCCCTCGTCGTCGATGGAGATGCCGACTGTGGCGGCGGGCGCTGCGGGCACCGCATGGGAGGCGACGGACTCGCGCAACCCCTGAAGGGTCTCAGCGAGGCGGGCGGCGTCGCTCTCGACGGTTCCGTACACGACATGCCCCGGCCGGGGCTGTGTCTCGGCGTACGACTCTGCGAGATCCTGCGATGCGATGATGAGCTTCACGGCTTGCCGAACGTTCGACGAGTCTTGGGAGAACCCGCGGGACTTGAGCTCAACGACCAGCGTCGCCGGATGGTCCTGGTTCTCGAGGCAGAGGTCCGGGTGGCATGGCGAGCGGTCGGCGGAGCCTGTGATCGTGCGCAAGGCCGAGGCGGTCTGCTCGTCGGCAGGAAGGAGCAGAGGTCTGCCCAGCGACTCGACCCGGTAGCCGGCCCTACGCAGAACGGGCTGCAGCGCAGTCATTTCGGGAAGGTCCTCGAGCGCCCACAGCAGGACGTTGAGTTGGAACACCGGGTCGGCAGAGAGGACTGCGTCGGAGGTCATGCGACGGTGTTGGCGATGTTGGCGGCGTCGGCCACGGCCTTCTCGTAGGGCTCGCTTCCGAGCCAGGCCTTCGCCGTCGGGGCCAACTCCCGCTGCACGTTCGTGACAAGTCGGTGGACCGTGTTCCCGCAGGTGCCGTGGGGCAGCACGGCGAGGAGATGTTGGCTGGTGGCCTCCAGCAGGAAGGGTTGCCAGAGGTGCCGGTCGATGGCGACGACGTGTGCCTTGGTGGGCCCGCGGCGCGTGACGAAGCCCCCGATGCGGAAGCGGCTCGTGCGCCGTTCGAGGGCAAGGTC
>JAJDZO010000397.1 GCA_022824605.1 Acidimicrobiia bacterium | reverse complement strand
AGGAAGCCCTTACTATGAGCACTACTGGCCCGTTGTCGGCTGTGTCGGCGGGAAAGCGCCGACGGTTCGGGCATATCTTCGGCGCCGACGGCCGGGCCGTGTTCGTGGCCATGGACCATCCCGCCTACATGGGAATGGGCGTGGCGCCGCAAGCCGCGGCCTCCATCGCGAGGGGCGGACCCGACGCGGTGCTCGCCACCTGGCAGCTGGCCCGGGCCCGCCCCGAGGACTTTGCCGGCGCGGGCCTGGTGCTGCGCGTCGACGGCGGGATCTCCGATCTGGGCGACCCGCCGGCATCTGACACGACCGCGCTGCTCTATACGGCCGAGCAGGCCCTGGTCCTCGGCGCCGACGCGGTGGTGATCATGGTGTTCCCCGGCACGCCCGACGAGGAACGCTCACTTCAACGCCTGGCCAGGCTCGCGGCCGAGTGCGAGCTGCTCGGCCTGCCGGTGATGGCCGAGTCGATACCGGGGGGCTGGCCCCGCACGGTGCCCTGGACCGCCGAGAACGTGGGCCGCGGCGCCCGGCTGGCTGTCGAGCTGGGTGCCGACATCGTCAAGACCATGTGTCCTGGCCCTGTCGAGGAGTTCGCGGCGGTGGCCGAGGCGTGCCCGGCGCCGGTGGTGGCCCTCGGCGGCCCCAAGGTCGACGACGAGGATCAGGTGGTGGCGCTGGCCCGCGGCGTGGTCAACGCCGGCGGCGCAGGCGTGGCCTTCGGCCGCAACGTGTGGGGCTCCGACGATCCGGCCGCGCTGGTGGGCCGCCTGCTGGAAGCCGTCCACGGCGGCGGAGAGGGTCAGGGCTGCTGATGGGTGCTCAGGCGGCGTCACCGGTGGACGATCGCCTGTACCAGCGGCTGGCGGATCTGCTGGGGCCGACGCAGCCTCAGCGACCGCCGGGCCACCCTGAGCTTCGCCCGGCGGTCGAGCAGGCCCTCCACCACGAGGCCCGGCTGCTCGACGACCGCTGCTATCGCGACTGGCTGGCCCGCTTCACCGACGACTGCGTCTACTGGGTTCCTCTCGACCCCGGCGGCGACCCCCGTGCCCAGGTCTCCTACCTGCTCGACGACCACCGCCGCATGGCCGATCGCATCGGGCTGCTGGAGACCGGGTGGGCCCACGCCCAGGAACCCCCGTCACGGACCTGCCGGATCGTGTCCAACGCCGAGGCCTGGCCGCTGGACGGCGGTGACACGCTGGCCCGGTGCTCGACGGTGGTCTGGGAGCATCGCAAGGACCGGCTCACCCCGTTCGCTGGCCGCAACGACTACGTGTTCGCCTCGCTGGGCGAGGCGTGGTCGATCAGGTTCAAGATCGTGCGGCTGGTGGACAGCCGCGGCGACGTCCGCAAGTTCTCATTCGTGCTATAGATGCCGCAACACAGATGTCGCAAGGTGCCGCAATGAACAGCCTCGACGCTCTGGTGCAGCCCCACCGGGTCCATCGCTCCGTGTACACCGACGCGGACGTCTTCAACGAGGAGATGTCCAGAGTGTTCGGCGGGTCCTGGGTGTACCTCGCTCACGAGAGCCAGGTCCCCAACCCCAACGACTTCCTGGCCTCGCGCCTGGGACTGCGTCCCCTGATCATCACCCGCGACGACGACGGCGGCCTTCACGCCCTGTTCAACCGGTGCGCCCACCGGGCCTCGACCGTGTGCCAGGCCGACTGCGGCTCGGCCCGCCGCTTCCAGTGCGCCTACCACGGCTGGACCTACTCCAACCGGGGCGACCTCGTCAACCTGCCCTACCCCGACGGCTACCCGGCCGACTTCCACAAAGCCGACCACGGCCTGGCCCAGGTGCCGAGGCTCGGCACCTATCGCGGCCTGATCTTCGGCACGCTCAACCTCGACGCCCCCAGCCTCGTCGAGTGGCTGGGTCCGGCCGGGCCGCTGATCGACGGGTTCGTGGACCGGTCTCCCTCGGGGCGCATAGAAGTGCGCAACTGCCAGCGCATGATCTACCGGGGCAACTGGAAGCTGGCCTGGGACAACGCCGGCGACGGGCTGCACCCCACCTTCGCCCACCGGAGCTTCGTGATCCTCAACGAGCGCCAGCACGGCGGCGCCCGGTCGCTGTCGCAGTTCAAGTCCAGTCCCGACGACACCGGGATGTACGGTGCCGACCTCGGCAACGGCCACATGTTCGTGGACCAGAGGCCCGGGCTGCACCAGTCGTTCTGGGAGACGCAGCGGCCGGTGCCGGGGCGGGAGTGGTACGCCGAGCAGATCGAGCAGAGCACCGGCGACGGCGCCGCCGACGTGTTGGAGATGGCGCCGGGGTCGATGATCAACCTGTCGATCTTCCCCAACCTGCTCATCAAGGGCAACCACTTCGAGACGGTGGATCCGGTGTCGGTGGCCGAGACCCGGCTGCACACCTGGGTGGTGGCCGCCGACGGTGCTCCCGACGAGGTGAACGTGCTGCGGATGCGGATCGCGGAGGACTTTCCCAGTCTCGGCAATCCTGACGATCTGGAGCTGTTCGAGCGCTGCCAGGAGGGCTTGGCCATCGCCGAGGTGGAGTGGGTGGACATGAGCAAGGGGCTCGGACAGGAGGCCACCGAGGTCTCCGCCGACGGCGTAGCCAGGGCGCCGGTCACCTACGAGGGGCCGATGCGGGGCTACCTGCGAGCCTGGCTCGAGCTGATGTCGTCGGATGTGCAACTGACGACGGCCGCGGCGGGCGATGTCGAGTGCGAAGTCGCGGCTTGAGCCGCGGACGCCGGTGCGATGTGAGCGGCGCGACGAGACGTCGAGCCCTGCTGTGGTGAGCGGTTCGGCGCGGCCGGTGGTCGCATGAACGGGGTCGAAGCAGGCGGTGGTCCGATGGGCGGCCGCGAGGAAGCGGTGTTGCAGCGGGTGGTCGTGCCGCGCTGCGAGGGTCGGGCGGTGGAGGTGCGGGCCGGTCAGGTGCTCAGGATCATTGCGCTGGACGGCCCGCAGGTGGCCGACACCACGTTCGTGGCGCTCGACAACCCCCGCGAGGGCTACCACGCCGGCCAGACGGTGGCTCTCAACATGCTGGCCGGCACCGGGACCATGCGGCGGATCACCACCCTGTGGTCGCGCCCGCCCTATGAGCGGCCGATGCTGACCGTTGTCGACGACCCGGTCGGCGTGCATTTCGCGTGGAACGGGGGGCGCTGCTCAGCGGGCGTCTACAACATCCGCGACGGCATCGAGTCGGGGCACCGCACCTGCCAGGGCAACCTCGAAGAGGCCGTGCGGCCCTGGGGCGTGGACGCCGATCTGATCCCCGACGTGTTCAATGTGTTCATGTACACCGATGTGGAGGATGAGCGGCGGCTGGTGTTTCGGGAGTCGCCCGCCACCGCCGGCGATTACATAGACCTGCGGGCCGAGATCGATGTTCTGGCCGCGGTTTCGGCCTGCCCCAGCGAGACTTCCGCGTCGAATGGCGGCGAACCCAAGCGTCTCGGCCTCGAGGTCCGGACTCCGACTCGCTGATCGATGTCCACTAGTAGAGGCTCACGGCTCTGAAGGGAAGTGAAGACGATGGTGAGGATGGTGCGCAAGGCCCAGGTCGACTCGAGCGATGTGGCCAGGGTGCGAGCATGGATCGAGCGGTACACCGGCTACATGGCCGCGGCCGACCCCGAGCAGGTGACGGTGAGTGCCTGGATGGAGGCATATGGCGCGTACGGCAAGGTGTACTGGATGATCGACGCGCCCTCCCTCGGCACCCTCGACGATTTCCTGGAGCGTCTGGGCACCGAGGAGGGCTACCGCGAGATCCTCAAGGCCGGCAGCGAGCTGTTCGTGTCGGGTGAGACCAGCGACCTTCTTCTGAAAGGGGTCTGAGTACGTGATCCGCGCATCCGGCGCCTCGTCGCGCCGGAAAGCCGAGCGCGACCTGCTGCCCTACCAGCTGTTGATGGGCGTGACCGCCGGCGGTATCGGCGGGATCGTCACCGTGCTCGGCGAATTGCGTGACGAACTGGGCTTCAGCGGCACCGGGATCGGGATCATGGTGGCCAGCAGTTTCGTGGCCGCCTTCGTGTCGCAGGTGACCTTGGCCCGGCTGGCCGACGCCGGCCGGGCCCGGCTCATGGCGACGGTGGGCATCGTCCTGAGCGCGGCCGCCATGGGGTCCATGGTGTTCGCCGAGTCGTTGGCGCTCTGGGTGCTGAGCCGAGCGACGCTGGGATTCGCAGGTGGTCTGATCCTGCCGGGCGTGCGCAGGGCGGCATCGGTCCACGACCCGGCTCGTGTCGGGGAGAACCTCGGCCGGATGGTGGTGGCCGAGACCACGGGGTTCATCTTCGGGCCGGTGCTCACCGCCCTGTTGGTTTGGGCCGGCGGCATCCGGGCACCGTTCGCGGTGTTCGCCGTCGCCATGCTTCTGTTCTTGCCGGTGGCGCTGCGGCTTCCGCCTGATCGTGGCCTGCTCGACGAGGTGCGGCGGGCGACGGCGTTCGATTTGATCAAACTCCGGCGCCTGCAGGGTGCGCTGATAATGGTCGGGGGCTACTTCATGATCATCGGTGCCTGGGAGGCGGTCCTGCCGGTGATGTTCGCCGATCGGGGCGCAGGCGCCGTGATGACGGGCCTTGCCTTCACCATGGTGGCGGTGCCGATCCTGATCGTGGGCCGCCGGGCCGGACGTCTCGCTGATCGGGTGGGGCCCGTGCGGGTGACCATGGCCGGGCTCGTGGTCGTGAGCTTCATGACCATGACCTACGGCGTGCTGCCGGGGGTGATCCCGGTCACCGCCGCCATGGTGGCCGTCGGTTTCGGCGACGGCTACGGGTTCACCGCCGCTCACGCGGTGGTCTCGCGGGCCGTCCCCGAACACCGCCAGGCAGCCGCGCTGGGATTGATGGGCGCGGCCGAGGTGGCCGGCGCAGCCGTCGCCGCGCTTCCGGCGGCGTGGATGTACGAGAACCTCGGCTCCGAGCTCACCTGGCTCATCGTCGGTTCGACGGTGCTGGTGCTGGTGCTGGCAGGCTGGCTGCGTATCCGGGGAACGGTGCCGGCTTCAGGCCCCGACGCCCCAGCACCATGTGTCTAGGCGCTCATTGGCCTCGGAAGTCTCGCTTGGGGATCATGCAGTGGACGCCCTTCACGTCGTTCACCACCTGGGTCACCTCGAAGTCGGCCGCACAGCTCAGATAGGTGTAGGCGATGTGGCGGGGCAGGCCGAGCCGGGTCTCGCAGAATCGCAGCGCCTCGCGCACCGCCGCCCGCATGGCCTCGTTCAGGTCGGTGTGAAGTCCGATCGGTATCCAGTGATCGGCGGTCTCGCCCAGTGGGTTCTCGATCAGCCCGCACACCCGACGGGCTTGCGGGCCTTGCAGCAGCGACAGGCGCAGGTCGGCTCGCAGTGAGCCCTCCAGCGCGGTGAGCGCCACTTCGCCGTTGCCCTGCGCGAAGTGGGGATCGCCCACCGCGAAGCCGGCACCGGGCGTCTGCACCGGCAGGTAGAGCGAGGTGCCGCGCACCAGGTGCTTGACGTCGAGGTTGCCGCCGTGGGGCCCAGGTGGACGGGTGGCCACCGGTTCGTCGGTGGACGGCGTCACGCCGACCATGCCCAGAAACGGGGCGATCGGATAGCGAACGGCGCGCTCACCGTCTTGACGGTTGTAGCGCAGCACCGCCGTTCCCGAGCGAGCGTCGCCCTCAACCTCGGTGAACACCGACACGGTTGCGTGCGGCGAGTCGGGTGTGAGCGTGTCGGCCGGCTCGGTCCCGTCGGGCATCTCGCGGTCGAGCGCACCGAGGCCGTGGCGGTTCGAGGTGACGCCGTAGGGCACCCGCAAGGCGAAGCCGACCATGTCCACCCGCAGCAGGTCGCCGGGTTCGGCTCCGATGACCTGTATGGGCCCGGTCACCACATGGGGGCCGTCCACTCCGAACGTGTGGGGCACGTCGCGAGCGATCTCCACCGCGTCGGCGAGCACACCGTCGGGGTTCACGCCCCGGCGGCCGAAGAAGGCGGCGGGGTCGCGGCCCTGGTCCTCCAGGATCCCCTCGTGCGACAGGGTGTCGACAGTGACCACCGCGCCGTCGGTCACCGACACCACGGGCTCCGTCTGCTGGTTGGGCCACCAGCCCCACCGACAGGTCTCAGGCGTCACCGGCAGATAGTGCTCGCCGTCGATGGGTCCTTGCCCCGGATCCAGGATCATCGTTGGGTGATGGCCTGCACCCGCTGATTCTCGCATGGGCGCGTCCGCCTATGCTCGGCGGCGGTGACCGCCGAGACAGCCGACGCCCCTGCCCTGGCCCCGGTGACACTGCTGGTGGCGGGCGGCGACGTGGTGACAATGAACGCGGCCCGGGAGGTGCTCGTCGGTGGCGCGGTGGCGGTGGCCGGTGACGTGATCGCGGCGGTCGGGTCCAGCACGGAGTTGGCCGGCCGCTTCCCGGAGGCCGAGGTGATCGACGCCACCGGCTGTGTGGTCACACCGGGCATGGTCAACTCCCACCAGCACCTCACCGGAGACCCGCTCATCCGCAGCTGCATCCCCGACCTGCTGCCGCCGGGCGCCTCGATCTTCGAGTGGTCGGTGCCGGCCCACGAAGCCCACACCGGCTACGACGACGAGCTGTCGGCGCTGCTGTCGTCTGTCGAGAACCTCGTCAACGGGGTGACCACGGTGGTGGAGGCGGGCACGGTGGCCAATCCTCATCGGGCCGCGGCCGGGATGCGCCGTGCCGGCATCCGTGGCACGATGGGCGTCTGGGGCTGGGACATCGAAGAGGGGCCATTCACCGCGCCCGCCGGCGAAGTGCTCGACCGCCAGCGCGAGATGGTGGACTCCTTCACCGGCGATCCGATGATCGACGGATGGATGACGCTGGTGGGCCACGACCTCGCCTCCGACGATCTGTTGTCCGGCGCCGCCGAGTTGGCCCGCGACCTCGGCACTGGCCTGACCATGCACATGTCGCCCACCTCCTCTGATCCCGAGCGCTACCTGGCCCGCACCGGGCGCCGGCCCCTTGTCCATCTGAACGAGCTGGGAGTTCTGGGGCCCCATCTGCTGATCGGCCACGGCGTGTGGCTCGACGACTCCGAGGTGGAGCTGGTGTTGGAGACCTCCACGGCCATCGCCTACTGCCCGTGGGCCTACCTGCGCCTCGGCCAGGGCGTGGCCCCGCAGGGTCGCCACGCCGAGATCGTGGAGCGGGGCGGGAGGGTGGCCCTGGGCTGCGACGCCTCCAATGCGGGCGACACTTCCGACATCCTCCGGACAGCCGCGCTGGCCGCCGGACTGGCCCGCGACACCAGGGTCGATCCTGAGCGCTTCGGCGCCCACACCGCCTTCGAGCTGGCCACCATCGCGGGCGCGGCCGCCATCGGCATGGACGACCGCATCGGCAGCCTGGAGCCGGGCAAGCAGGCCGACATCGTGGTCCACGACACCTCGTCCATCGCCTGGACCCCCAGGGGCGAGACCGTCCTGCAGCTCGTGTGGGGCAGCGACGGCCGCTCCGTGCGCGATGTGCTGGTGGCCGGCCGCCAGGTCATCAGGGGCGGTACCTGCACGACGGTGGACATCGCCGAACTGCAGGTCGAGGCCATCGCCGCCCAGCAGTCGCTGCT
>JAJDZO010000199.1 GCA_022824605.1 Acidimicrobiia bacterium | reverse complement strand
CACCTCGGCGCCGTAGTCGGCCAGCAGGCGGGTGGCCCGGGCCGCGGGTCCGACCGAGGACAGGTCGAGCACCCTAGTGCCCTCAAGCGCTGCGGTGGGAGCCGCCATCTCCGGCGCGTCGGGCACGGCTCAGAAGTTCTTGGGAAGGCCGAGGCCGCGGCGGGCGATGATGTTCTTCTGGATCTCAGAGGAGCCGCCCCCGATGGTGTCGATCACGGTGAAGCGGTAGGTCGACTCGGAGCGACCGGCCATGGGGGCGTCCTCGGTGTGCACCCGCAGCTGCGATCCCGGCCCGGCGATGTCCATGGAGGCGTCCGCCACCCGCTGGGAGAGTTCGGTGGCGTAGAGCTTGTACTCCGAAGCGGCCACCGTCGGCGGCTGGAATCCCTCCTTGCCGTCGCGCACGGCTCGCTCCACCTTCACCGCCTCGGCCACGAACTTCAACCCCAGCACCCTGGCCACCTCGGCCTCGGTGTGCAGGTTGGCCAGCCGGGACCGCACCCTGGGATCGGCCCTCACCGCCTCGCCGTCGCGCTCGGCGGTCTGCACCCATTCGGTGAGCAGGTCGAGTCGCTGCTTGATGGGCGAGAAGGTGAACATGGTGAAGCGCTCGAGGTCGAGGGCCTGGCTGATGTAGCGGAACCCGTGGTTCACCTCGCCCACCACGTAGTCGTCGGGCACGAACACGTCGTCGAGGAACACCGAGTTGGTGCGCTCGTCGCCCATCGTCCAGATGGCGTCGACGGTGATGCCGGGCTGATCGAGCGGCACCAGCATCAACGTGATGCCCATGTGCTTGTTGTCGGGATCGGTGCGGGTGCCCAGCCAGTACCACTCAGCGAAGTGGGCCGAGGTTGTCCAGATCTTCTGGCCGTTGAGCAGCCAGCCCTCGGTGCCGTCGGATGCGGTGTGGCGCTCGGCCTTCAAGCGCATGGAGGCCGCATCGGATCCCGCCTCGGGCTCGGAGTAGCCCACCGCGAACTCCACGTCGTTCTCCAGGATCATGGGCAGGAACTCGGCCTTGAGCTTCTCGGAGCCGTGGGCGATGATCGTCTTGCCGACGATGCCCACTCCCTTGCCGATCTGCGGACCGCCCCGGGCGGCCAGAGCCTCGTTGAGCAGGTACTCGTAGACGCCCTCACCCTCGCTGCCCCCGTACTCCGCAGGCCAGGTGATCCCCAGCCAGCCCTTGTGGCCCAACTCCTTCATGAACGCCCGCCGCTGCGGCGTGTCCACGAGCTGGGCCATGTTCTCGCGGGAAACGTCGAACACGTCGGGGTCGTCGTTGGCGTCGAGGAAGGCCTCCACCTCCGCCGCGAAGGCCAACTGCTCGTCGGAGAACTCGAAGTCCATGGCCGGCTCCCTGCTGGTGCGACGCTCGGTCAGTACATCGACGCGGAGCGCACCGCGGGCTGTTCGCCGCGGGCGCGGCACAGCTCGTCATCGAGCGCCCGGGTCAGCGCCACCGTGTCGGAGGTGACGGTGATCATGCGGAAGCCCTGCCCGGCCCGTCGCTGGCACAGTTCCGACACGGTGTGGCACCCGGCGATCACGTCGTGGCGGGCGCAGCCGTCGAGGATCGTGGCCACCGCCGCGTCGAAGGAGGGTTCCCCGTCGTTGTTGCCCGGCTTCAGGCCGAGGCTCACCGACAGGTCCGACGGCCCCACGTACACGGCGTCGACCCCGGCGACCGACAAGATGTCGTCGAGGTTGGCCACCGCCTCGACGGTCTCCACCATGGGGATCACGGCCACATCGGTGTTGGCGTTGGCGAAATAGTCCGAGCCCTCCTGGCGCACCACCCGGGTGCCCGCGTAGCTGCGGCTGCCGTCGGGGGCGTAGCGGCACGCCTGCACCGCGGCCTCGGCCTCAGCTGCGGTGTTCACCATCGGAATGACGATCCCTCTGGCCCCGGCGTCGAGGCTCTTGCCGATGATGCCCGGCTCGTTCCACGGCACCCGCACCAGCGGGGTGGCCGTGCCTATGTTGATGGCCTGCAGCATGGGCCAGAGGTCGCTGTAGTCGACGAGGCCGTGCTGCAAGTCGACGCAGACGTAGTCGAAGTCGCGGCGGGCGACCATCTCCGCGGAGGAGGCGCTGGGAATGCCGAGCCAGCCGCCGATGGCGGGCTCATCCGACGCCCACCGCTCTCGCATGGGGTTGCTTCTCATGGCGACTGTCTCTATCACGTCTTGACCCGGACGCGACCATCGGCGGGGCGTGTGCGGAGGGGCCGATGCCTGCCGTCGGGCGGTCAGGCGTGGTCGGCGATGAACTCCCACAGGGCGTCCACATGGTGCTGGGTCGTCCAGGTGGAGCCGACCGACACACGCAGGAACCGCCGCCCGTCCACCTCCGACGCGGTGACGTAGAAGCGGCCGTCGGAGTTGATGGCGGCCGCCAGAGAGTCGGTGGCCTCGTCGCCGTCGCGGTGCACCAACGACACCAGCGCGAAATGCACCGGCGCGATCCGTTCAAGCCGCGGATGCGCGTCCACCCGGTCAGCCAGCGTCCGCGCCCAGGCCGTGTGGTTGCGGATCATCCGCCTGAGGCCCTCGGCGCCGAAGCTGCGCAGCACGAACCACAGCTTGAGCGCCCTGAACGGCCGCCCCAGCGGTGCGTGCCAGTCGCGGTAGTCGATCACCTGCCCCGACTCCGAGGCCGGGTTGCGAAGGTAGGGCGGCACCACGCTGAGCGTGTCGATCAGCGGTCGGCGGTCGGCGACCCACATAACCGAGCACTCGAGGTTGGTGGCCAGCCACTTGTGCGGGTTGAAGGTGTAGCTGTCGACCAGGTCAAGGCCGTCATGGTGGTGGCGGAACTCCTCGCAGATCATGGCCGAACCGCCGTAGGCGGCATCGACGTGGTGCCACATCTGCTCGCGGCGGGCGATCTCGCCCAGCGCACGCACCGGATCGACCGCGGCCGTGCCGGTGGTGCCCACATTGGAGCCCACGAAGGCCGGCGTCAGGCCGCTCTCGCGGTCAGCCGTGATCACCTCGAGCAGCCCCTCGGGGCGAGCCGCCAAGTCCGAGTCGACGTCCAGCAGGCGGATGTGGCCGAACCCGGTGAGTCTGGCCCCCTTCTCCAGCGACGAGTGGGCCTGATTGGACGTGTAGGCCACCATCTGCTCCGCCGTCACACCGGCGCGCTCGCGGCAGCGTTCGCGAGCAACCACCATGGCGGTGTGGGTGGCGGTCGAGGCGCCGGCCTGAAGCACACCGCCGCCCGAGGCGGTGGTCTTCCAAGACTGAGGCACGCCGAGCAGGTCCACCAGCCAGTCGAGCACATGGGACTCGATCTCGGTGGCAGCCGGCGATGTCGACCACAGCATCCCCTGCACACCGATCCCCGCCGCGGCCAGCTCGCCCAGCACGGCCGGAGGCGAACTCTGGGCCGGGAAGAAGGCGAACCAGCCGGGATGCTGCCAGTGGGCCAACCCCGGCACCACCACCCTGTCGAGGTCGGCCAGAACCTCATCGAAGGGCTCCGCGAGTTCGGGGGCTCGATCGGGGAGCTTGGCCCGCACATCGCCCGGCTCCACCGGCTCGCGCACCGGGCGGGCCTCGAGGCCGGCGAGGTAGTCGGTCACCCAGTCGACCAGGGCGTGGGCGTTGCGCCGGAACGCCTCAAGGTCGAGCGGGTCGTGATGGGCAGCGGGATCCGGCGACATGAAGGGGCAGGGTAACGGCCACCCGATTAGCCTTCGGGGGCGCCACGGCCGCCCGCTGCCAGCCGGCAGGGCGAACCGTGTGGTGCGACCCCCCGACTCGCGAAGGAGCAACCAATGGCCGAGATCACTCTCAGGGGCAACCCCATCAACACCAGCGGCGAGGTGCCGTCGGTGGGCCGCCCCGCCCCCGACTTCACCTTGACAGGCGGCGGCCTGAGCACGGTCACCTCCGAGGGCCTGCGCGGCGGCCGGGTAGTGCTGAACATCTTCCCGTCGGTCGACACCCCGGTGTGTGCCCAGAGCATCCGCACCTTCAACGAGAGGGCCGCCGGCCTCGACGACACCACCGTGGTGTGCGTGTCGGCCGACCTGCCGTTCGCCGCGGGCCGGTTCTGCGCAGCCGAGGGGATCGAGAACGTCACCTCCGGCTCGACGTTCCGCAACGCGGAGTTTCTTGACGACTACGGGGTCGGCATCGTCGACGGTCCGATGGCGGGTCTGTGCGCCCGTGCGGTGGTGGTCGTCGGTGCGGACGGCACCGTGTTGCATTCCGAGCTGGTGCCGGAGATCACCCGCGAACCCGACTACGACGCCGCCCTGGCCGCTCTCGGCTGAGCACCCTGGGGGCCTTCACCGGACGGCCCGATCCATAGAGCAATGACGGATCCTGCCGAGGGCGGCGCGATCCGCTTCGAGCCCGACGATGCGTGCCCGCTGGGCGTGCTGGTGGGGGTGGGGCTGCAGGGCGCCATGATGGTGGTGGCCTCGATTGTGTTGGTGCTGGCCGTGACCGCACGGGCGGGCGGGCAGGACGACAGCTACCTGTCGTGGGCCGTGTTCATCTCCCTGATCATCGCCGGCGTGCTCACCGCGCTTCAGGCCAGCCGGGTCGGGCGGTTCGGCGCGGGTCACGTTCTGATAATGGGTCCGACGCTGCACTTCGTGGCCATCTCGGTGCAAGCGCTGGAGGCGGGTGGTCCTGCACTGCTGGCCAGCCTGACCGTGGCTTCGTCGCTGTTCTACCTGTTGCTGGCGTTGTGGCTGCCGTTGCTGCGTCGCATCATCACGCCGGTCGTCTCAGGCACGGTGCTGATACTGATCGCCGTGTCGATACTGCCCATAGGGCTCGACAGCATCCGGGAGGTTCCGGCAGGCTCATCGGAGGCGGCGGGCCCTATCGCAGCGGGGGTGACGCTGGCGGCCTTGACGCTGCTGGGTTTGAGGTCGCCTCGTCGGTGGCAGCCGTGGACGCCACTGATCGCGCTGGGCGCAGGATGCGTGGTGGCGGCCCTGCTGGGCATCTACGACGCCGGGCCCCTGGCCGACGCCGCATGGTTCGGTCTACCCGGCGGCGGTCTGCCCGGTCTCGAGATGCCGCCCGGTTTGGACTTCTGGGCGCTGCTGCCGGCCTTCATGGTGGTGACGCTGGTGGGCGGCGTGAAGAACGTGGGCGACAGCGTGGCCGTGCAGCAGGTCTCGTGGCGCAGGCCCAAGGTGACCGACTTCCGGCAGGTGCAGGGCTCGCTCAATACCAACGGCCTGGGCATCCTGACGACGGGTCTGGTCGGGGTGCCGCCCACCACCGCATACGCGTCGCCCAGCGTGTCGCTCGTCACGCTCACGTCGGTGGCGTCGCGCCGGGTCGGCTACGTGATCGGTGCCACGTTCGCGCTGTCGGCCCTGTTCCCGAAATTCGCGGCTGTGCTGGTGTCGATCCCCAACCCGGTGATGGGGGCCTATGTCCTCACCGCCACCGGGGCCGTGTTCGTGGGCGGGATCCGCACCCTGATCCAGGGCGGTCTCGACGCCCAGAAGGCTCTGGTGGCGGCGACATCGTTCGCGGTGGGGGCCGCATTGGCGAACTCGACGATCTTCGTCGACCTGCTGGGAGAGACCTGGGGCTCGCTGCTCGACAACGGCCTGGTCATGGGAGCGGTCACCGCGGTGCTGCTCACGCTGTTCATCGAGGCGACCAGCCCGGTACGGCAAGCCCGCCTGGAGGCGGATCTGAGCCTGGCCGCCCTGCCGGAGATAGACGAGTTCCTGCGCGGCATTGCAGCCAGGATCGGCTGGAACGAAGCCTCCGCGCAGCGGCTGTGTTCCGCTGGCGAGGAGACCCTCATCAGTCTGGTCGAATCGCCGGACTTCGAGCCGGGCGCCGAGCACCGGCGCGATCCCGACGGCCGGGAGTCGCCGAAGGGCACGGCCCGGCTCATCGTCATCGCCCGCCCCAGCAACTCCGCCGTCGAGATGGAGTTCCTGGCCGTGTCCGACGAGGAGAATCTCGAAGACCGTCTGGCCTACCTCAGCGAAGAGGCAGAGGGCGCCCACGGCCTGGAGGGAGGAGAAGTCTCACTGCGCCTGCTGCGCCACTACGCCTCCTCGGTGCACCATCAGAAGTACTACGGCCTCGACGTGGTGACTGTGCAGGTCAGAGGCTCGCGCTAGCCCGCCGACGCCGGGCGTGAACTCGTGCTCGGCGGTGAAGCAGCCGCCGTAGCCGGACTCGCCGGCGAGACGCACCACGGTCACCCCCGTTCGCGAGGCGAGTTCCTAAGCTTCGGCGTCGTATCGGGAGGTGATGCCAGTGAGAATCGGGTTCATCGGTTTGGGCAACGTGGGATCGAAGCTGGCCGGCAGCCTGCTGCGCAACGGCTTCGATCTGGTGGTCCGAGATCTGGACCGCTCCGCCGCGGCCACCTTGGAGGCGGAGGGCGCGGGGTGGGCCGGCAGTCCCGCCGAGATGGCCGAACGGGCCGACATGGTGATCACCTGCCTGCCCAGCCCTGCGGCCAGCGCGGCCGTGATGACCGAAGACGACGGCATCCTGGCCGGACTGGCCGCCCGCGGCCCCGGTGACGACTCGCCCCCGATCTGGGCCGAGATGAGCACCACCGACGAGGCCGAGGTGCGCCGCCTCGCTGCGCTGGTGGCCGACGCCGGGGGAGTGGCGGTGGACTGCCCGGTGTCGGGCGGCTGCCATCGGGCCGCCACCGGCAACATCTCGATCTTCGCGGGCTGCGACCGGGCTACTTTCGAGCGGGCGCTGCCCGTGCTGTGCGCAATGGGCCGTCACATCCTTCACACCGGCGGCATCGGGTCGGCGTCGATCCTCAAGGTGGTGACCAACTATCTGGCCACCGCCAACCTGGTGTCGCTGTGCGAGGCGCTGACCACCTCCAAGCTGGCCGGCATCGACCTCAACACCGCCTACGAGGCGATCCGCATCTCGTCGGGCAACTCGTTCGTGCACGAGACCGAGAGCCAGGTGATCCTCAACGGCAGCCGCGACATCAACTTCACCATGGACCTGGTACAGAAGGATCTGTCGCTGTTCGCGGCGGTGGCCGAGCGGGCCGGGCTGCGATTGGAGTTGGCGCCGGTGCTGATCGACATATTCGACGACGCCGCCGCCCGTTACGGGGCACGCGAGTGGTCGCCCAATGTGGTGCGCCGCCTGGAGGACGCTACTGGCGTGTCGGTGCTGGCACCGGGGTTCCCGGCGCAGATGGTTGACGACGAGGCTGAGGAGCCTGGTCGCGAGGTTGTCGTCGCGCGCACATGATCGGGCTGTCCCGGCCGGCGGGTCCTGTCGTCGAGCCGAGATGACCGACACGGGCTTCGCCCTATTCGTCGGTCATCTGACTCGCCGCCACCCACCGGCCTAGGGGGGCGCGGCGGGGCGGGCCTCTGGGGGTTCTAGCCGAAGGCGCCCTGGCTCCTGAGGTCCTCGATCTTCGCTGGGTTCAGGCCTAGGACTTGCTTCATTACTTCTTTGGTTTGTTGGCCTGCTTCGGGGGCTTTTGTGGGG
>JAJDZO010000157.1 GCA_022824605.1 Acidimicrobiia bacterium | reverse complement strand
GTCGTCGGGCGAGACCGACCGCAGTGCTCGCACCAGATGACGGTGTCCGACATCGGCGGTCGTGAACCTCGGCTCTGGTGTCTCGACGGTAGGCAGGTCGATGCCGAGATGCTCGGCCCAGGACTCGGTGGCGAACAGGTTGGTCTCACCGCACCAATGCAGGTTGGTCATCAGATCTGAGTCGGCCGACGGATCACGCAGCGCGTGGCTGTAGGCCAGTTGATTCGACAACGTGAAGGCCAGGTGGTGCCAGCGCACCGCGTCCAAGTCAACGGGCGTGCCTGAGAGTTCCTCGTAGCGGTCATACAGACTGCCCATGTCGCCGTAGCCGACGACAGTGTCACGCATGCGCCAGGCGGCCAGATCCATCATCGGGTCGCCGATGTGGCCCAGCTCGAGGTCGAGCACCGCCAGGATCCGGCCGTCGCGGTGATGGAACTGGCCCGAGTCCCACACCACCGCAGCCTCACGCCCGGCGGTGTCGATCGGGTTGCGGCGCAGCCATCCCAGGCAGAACTCCAGGAACGGGTCGGGGTGCGCCTTGAGGGCTCGGTAGTGCTCCTCGTAGCGTCGCAGGCCGACCAGCCCGGCGTCGGCCCGATCGGCGGCCCTCTGGATTCCGGCGGCGGCGAACGGCTCTAAGGGCAGGGCGTGGAGCCGGGCAAGGATGGCGAGGTAGTCGTCCACCGCGGCGGCGCGGTCGGTGTCGGTGGTGGCCCCGAAGTGCTCGTCGCCGCCGACGCGGTCCATCACGTAGGCCATGGGCTCGTCGATCCAACCCCGCACAGCAGCCACCGGGATGCCGTTGGCGCCCAGCAGCCGCTGGAACGTCATCTCATGGGCGAGCGGGAAAATGAGCGGCATGTCGGTGCGGTCGCCGCGCACCACAAGCTCATGGCGCTCGCCGTCGCGCTCGGCGGTGGCGAACCACACCGGTCGCCAGCGGGGCTGGCGAGCGAGCTCGACCACGCGTCCGCCGAAGTCCTGCTCGAACCAGCGAACGATGTTGTCCTCAGCCCCGGCCAACGACTCCGAACTCATCATCGCAACGCTCTCCCCCACTGATCGCTCACCGGCAGTCGCCGCGCAAATCGACGACAGGTCCATTGTGGTCTAGGTTCGCGGGCTTCATCATCAATTTCGCTAGGAGGAGCGATGAGGTTCAGTTTCGTAACGCTGCCCGACTATCCGCTGCAGGAGTCCCTGGAACACATCCGGCTGGCCGACCAACTCGGCTTCTACGGGGTCTATGCCGCCGATGAGACCTGGCACAAGGACCTGTACGTGCTGTTCGCGGCCGCTGCGTCGGACACCACGAACATCCGCATGGGTCCCAGCCTGGCCCCCATCGCGTTGCGCGAACCGACCCTGGTCGCGCAGGCGGTGGCCACCCTCGACGAACTCACCGGCGGGCGCGCCGAGTGCGTGATATCCAGCGGCAACTTCAGCCTGCTCGCCCAGTACGCCACCGACTGGACCGGCATCAAGCCGCTGTCACGAGTCAAGGAGGCCCACCAGGTGATGCGCACCTTCCTCGACACCGGCGCGCTGACCTTCGACGGGGAGTTCTTCAACTACGCCGGGCTGTTCACCTTCGCCCGCCCGGTGCAGGAGCATCTTCCCCTGCTTATCGGCGCGCTGCGCGGCCCGAAGTCGTTCCAGGCGGCCGGTGAACTCTCCGACGGCACCCACGCCTTCGCCCAGTACTCGCCCGAAGCGTGCAACTACATGGTGGAGAACCTGAGGATCGGCGCCGAGCGGGCCGGCAAGAGGTGGCAGGACCTCGACATCGCGGTGTGGAACGTGTTCGCCATCGGGCCCGACTCGGCCAAGGCCAAACAGGCCGCCCAGACCATCGGCGCGTTCTACATCCCGGCCATGGCCACCGAGCAGATGGAACGCCACGGCGTGTCGACCTCGGATGTGCAGCCGATCCTCGATGCCTTCGGCGACGGAGACGTGCAGGGAGCCATCGACAACATGACGCCCGACATCGCCGAGAGGCTCTCCGTGGCCGGCACACCCGACGAGGTGGTCGACAAGATCAAGTCCGACATCGAACCCAGCGGCGTCAACCACTTCATCGCCTGCATCACCGACTCGTTCCTGCTCAACGCCTTCACCGGACGCGACATCGAGGTGCCCGACGTTCAGGGCCAGCTGCAGCTGATCCACGACGAGGTGATGCCTGCCTTCGGCTAGGCGGCCGCGCCGCGGGTAGCGGTTCGGGCTCACACGACAACATTTCGCGAGCGTCGCAGTCTGCTCGGCCTGTACGGTTGGCGGGTGCGCGGCGCCATCTACCACGAGTTCAACGGACCGATCGCGGTGGAGGATCTCCCTGATCCGGCCGTGCCCCGTGACGGGGCGGTGATCGAGATTCGAGCGTCGGGGCTGTGCCGCAGCGACCTCTTCGCCTACCACGGCCACGACCCCACCCAGGCGTTGCCACATGTGCCCGGCCACGAACTGGCCGGGGTGGTGGCCGAGGTCGGGCCGGACACCGCTCGCTGGTCGACCGGCGACCGGGTGACGGCACCGTTCTGTTGCGGCTGCGGTGCCTGCGAGCAGTGCCACACGGGCAACGAACAGATCTGCGACAACTACTTCCAGCCCGGCTTCACCCACTGGGGCTCGTTCGCCCGCTACTGCGCCATCGCCCACGCCGACACCAACCTGGCGGCAATGCCCGCCGACCTCTCCTTCAAGCACGGCTCGATCCTGGGCTGCCGGTTGATCACCGCCTACCGGGCTCTGATTGAACGGGCCCGCCTCGGCGCCGGTGAATGGCTGTGCGTTCATGGCTGCGGCGGGCTGGGTTTGTGCATGGTGATGATCGGCGCAGCGGTCGGCGCCCAGGTGGTGGCCGTCGACATCGACGAGCAGGCCCTGGCACTGGCGTCCGCGGCAGGAGCGGCCGCCACCGTCACCGTCGATCCCGACAATGCACGGGCCACCGTGGGAGCCGTGCGCGATCTGACCGGAGGCGGCGCTCACGTGTCGGTCGACGCGCTGGGCAACGCCGAGGTGGCTGCCAACTCGGTGCGCGGCCTGCGCAAGCAGGGCCGTCACATCCAGGCCGGGCTGCTGTCGGCACGGGCCACCGCGCTGCCGATGGCCACCGTCGTAGCCAAGGAACTGGAGGTGATCGGCACCAAGGGCATGTCGGCACGCCAGTACCCGGCCCTGATGGACCTGATCGCTCGAAGCGGCATGGACCTGAGCCTGCTCGTGAGCCGGACCATGACCCTCGACGACCTGCCTGCGGCCTTCGAGACGATGGCCGACTTCGCGGCCAACGGCGTGGCCGTGGTCACCGAATTCTGAGACTTCGAGCACGGTCAGGCCACTACGCTGAGCGCCGTGGCTGACGACATCCTGGCACCAGACGAAGACGAAGCCTTCCGGGGCCGCTGCCGCGCCTTCCTCGATGAGCACGCCACCGGCATCTCGCTGGGCGGACGTCCCGACCCGCGGGGCGAGCTGCGCATGCGCGCCACGCAGCGCTTTCAGAAGGCGCTGACCGACGCGGGGCTGGCCGGGCTCACCTATCCGGCCGAGTACGGCGGCGCCGGCAAGACCAAGGCCCATGAGAAGGCCTGGCGCGACACCTACAGCGCCTACCCCACCATGACCTACGACCTGATCATCTCCCACGGGATGTGCCTGCCCATGCTGGCCGAGTACGGCACCGACGCCCAGAAGTCGGCCTATCTGGCCCGCAACATCTCCGGCGAGGACGTGTGGTGCCAGATGTTCTCCGAGCCGGGCGCGGGCTCCGATGTGGCCAGCCTGCAGACCAAGGCCGAGCGCGACGGCGACGAATGGATCATCAACGGCCAGAAGGTGTGGACCACGCTGGCGCATCTGTGCGCCTACGGAATCATCATCGCCCGCACCGACCCCAACGTGCCCAAGCACGCCGGGATCTCCATGTTCATCGTGCCGATGGACGCCACCGGCGTGGAGGTCCGGCCCATCCACCAGATCGACGGCAGCACCCACTTCAACGAGGTGTTCTTCACCGATGTGCGCATCAGCACCGACAACCTCCTCGGCGATCTCAACAACGGCTGGCGCATGGCCACGGCCATGCTGATGTACGAGCGGGTGGCCATCGGGTCCGGCACCACCGGTGGTATCACCACCGACCGCACCGACCGCCTGATCGAAGAGGCCCGCAGGCGCGGCCTCAGCGGCGACCCGGCCCTGCGCCAGAAACTCATGCGCCTGCGCACCCTGGAGACCTGCCTGTCGCTGGTGGCCATGCGCACCCGGGCAGAGATCAAGGCGGGCCGCACTCCGGGGCCGGGCGGCTCCATCGGCAAGCTGGCCACCGTGGAGATCGCCGATCTGCACACGGAGGTGTCGATGGCCATAGCCGGTGCCTCCGGCGTGGCCTGGGAGGACGAGTCCGACGGCTACTGGCAGCGTCAAGCCCTCACATCGATGGGGCACGGGATCGCGGGCGGCACCACCGAGATCCAGCGCAACATCATTGGCGACCGCGTGCTGGGGCTGCCCCGCGACATCAGCGTCGACCGGGGCGTGCCCTACAAGGATCTCAAGGTCGGCACCCAGACCCGCTGACCAGGCGCCCGCCTACAGCAGGTGCCGGGTGGTCTGGTACACGGTGCGGATGGCGAAATTGGAGCGCAGCCGGGCCACGCCCGAGAGCCTGGAGAGGTGCTGGTTGTGGATGCGTTCGAAGTCGCGGTGGTCCTGCACGGCGAGGTGCAGCAGGTAGTCGGCGTCTCCGGCCACCAGGTGACACGACATGACCTCCGGACACTCGCGCACCTCGTCCTCGAATCGGCGCAGCGATTCCTCGCTCTGACTGACCAGCGACACCTCGACGAACACGTCCAGGTCTCGGCCGATGGCTTCGGTGTCGAGGATCATCGCATAGCCGGCGATCACACCGTCAGCCTCCAGCCGCCGCACCCGCCGATGACACGCGGAGGTGGACAGGCCGACGCGCCCCGCCAACTCGGAGTGCGAGATCCTTCCGTCGCTCTGCAGTTCGTTGAGAATGAGACGATCGATGGAGTCGATCTCCAGCGCGGGAAGATCGTGCGCCAGTATGTTGGTCATGCGCAAATCATAGGCGTACTAGCCCCAGTTGTAAGTAATATTGCTCAAGAAATGTCCTGTGTGCGCATGTATCATGTCGCCAATCGCAGGTGGAGGGGTCCAGCATGCGTATCGGAGTACCGAAAGAGATCAAGAGCGAGGAGCGCCGGGTCGGGCTCACCCCCGACAGCGTCCGCGAACTCACCGACCGCGGCCACGAGGTGCATGTGGAGCGCAGCGCCGGTGAAGGCGCCGGGTTCGACGACGACGAGTACAAGGACCGCGGGGCCATCGTCGTGCCCACCGCCGACGACGTGTTCGAGGTGGCCGAGTTGATCGTGAAGGTCAAGGAACCGTTGGCCCCGGAACGGTCCCGTCTGCGGTCCCATCACACGCTGTTCACCTACCTGCATCTCGCGCCCGATCCCGACCAGGCCGCCGACCTGCTGTCCAGCGGCGCCACCGCCATCGCTTACGAGTCGGTCACCGACCACAGGGGCCGGCTCCCCCTGCTGGCCCCCATGTCGCAGGTGGCCGGCCGTCTGTCCATCCAGGCCGGTGCCCGCTGCCTGGAGGCAGCCGCCGG
>JAJDZO010000329.1 GCA_022824605.1 Acidimicrobiia bacterium | reverse complement strand
ACCGACACCCGCAACTGGGACAAAGCCACCATCACCTGACCCGGCCAACCCCCACCGCGACCGCCAATGTAGTGGAAACACCCCACCAACGCGCCCCCTCTGACCTCCCCAAACGCGAAACACCCGCCAAACTCGGGTCTGGCCGCCTGCTGGGTGCAGTCGATGCCGGGGAATAGGCGAGCACCGTCCACGTCCGGCTCTGGCCCTCGGCTCCCTGGAATGGTTGACCGGTAGCCTTCAGGCCCGTGGCGGATGCGTCTATGCAGGACAAGCTCGAGGATCTTCGAGTTCGGAAGTCGCAGGCGCTTTCGGCGGGGCCCGAACGGGCGGTCAAGCGCCAGCACGACAAGGGCAAGATGCTGGCTCGGGAGCGCATCGACTACCTGCTCGACGACGGCTCGTTCCATGAACTCGACATGCTGGCTCGGCACCGAGCCCACGAGGCCGGGCTTGACGACCGCCCCTACACCGATGGCGTCATCACTGGCTGGGGCACCATCGACGGTCGCAAGGTCTTCGTGTTCGCCCAGGACTTCACCGTCATGGGCGGCGCGCTGGGCGAAGTGTTCGCCGAGAAGCTCCACAAGGTGATGGACCTGGCCGTGTCGGTCGGGGCGCCCATCATCGGGCTCAACGACGGCGCCGGTGCCCGCATCCAGGAGGGCGTGGTGTCGCTCGACGGCTACGGCGGGATCTTCTACCGCAACGTCCAGGCCTCCGGCGTGATCCCCCAGATCAGCGTGATCCTCGGACCCTGCGCCGGAGGTGCGGTTTACAGCCCCGCCATGACCGATTTCATCTTCATGGTGCGCGCCAAGTCGCACATGTTCATCACCGGTCCCGATGTGGTGAAGACCGTCACCGGCGAGGAGGTCACCCTCGAGGATCTGGGCGGCGCCACCAGCCACAGCACCAAGTCGGGCGTGGCCACGTTCGTCGGGGCCGACGAGCACGATGTGCTCGACGATGTGAAGACGCTGCTGTCGTTCCTGCCGTCCAACAACCTCGAACAGCCGCCGTCGTACAAGTCGGCCGACGCCCCCGACCGCGACTGCCCGGCTCTCGACACGCTGCTGCCCGACAGTCCCAACGTGCCCTACGACATGAAGGACGTGATCGTCGAGGTGGTCGACGACGGCGACTTCCTGGAGTACCACGCCGCCTGGGCCTCCAGCATCGTGTGCGGGTTCGCGCGCATCGACGGACGCTCGGTGGGGGTGGTGGGCAACCAGCCGATGGTGCTGGCCGGCGTCCTCGACATCGAATCGGCCGAGAAGGCGGCCCGCTTCGTTCGCACCTGCGACGCCTTCAACATCCCGCTGCTCACCTTCGTCGATGTCCCCGGATTCCTGCCGGGCGTCGACCAGGAGCACGGCGGCATCATCCGCCACGGCGCCAAGCTGCTGTACGCCTACTGCGAAGCCGCCGTGCCTCGTATCTCGGTGATAACCCGCAAGGCCTACGGCGGTGCCTACGTGGTGATGGACTCCAAAGGCGTGGGGTCGGACCTGTCGTTCGCCTGGCCCTCAGCCGAGATCGCCGTCATGGGTCCGCAGGGCGCGGTCGAGATCATCTACCGCCGCGAACTGGCCGACGCGGCCGATCCGGCATCTCGCCGCACCGAGTTGGTGGACGACTACACGCAGAGGCTGGCCAACCCCTATGTGGCGGCCGAACGCGGCTTCGTGGACGAGGTGATCGAACCGTCGGAGACCCGCCGCAAGATCGTGGCCGGTCTGCGCATGCTCGAGTCGAAGCGTGAGGAACTGCCTGAGCGCAAACACGGCAACGTCCCGCTGTGACCGCCGGTGCTGAAGCTGGCGACGGCCCCGAGATCGTGTCGATCACCCCGGAGCCGACCGAATCCGAGCGGGCTGCCATCGTCACGGCTGTCGAGACGTTCCGCGCCGAGATCTGGCCTCATCGCGGCGGTGCAGACGTGCCCGCGCCGTCGCCGCCCTGGCGTTACGCAGGCAGGCCCTGGCAACGCCGCCAGACCTACGGCGGCTGGAGATAGCAGCACCGGATCCCCCGGTCGGTCGTGCGCCGGTCGGTCTTGCGCCGGTGGGTTGTGCGCCGGTGGGTTGTGCGTCGGTGGGTCTCGCGCCGGTGGGTCTTGCGTCGATGGGTCTTGCGCCGGTCAGGTGCTAGCGGGGCTGAACTGGGCCGGGGTCGGCGACGCCAGCAGCTCGGGTAGGCGGCGCAGGTATTGCGAGCGTGGGATGGCTTGCACGCCGAGGGAGCGCAAGTGCGGCGTCGCCCACTGGACGTCGATCAGTCTCGGGTGGCCGTCACGAAGGATGTCGGCAAGGGCCACCAGTGCGACCTTCGACGCATCCCGGGCCCGGTAGAACATCGACTCGCCTGCGAACAACCCGCCCACGGCCACCCCGTAGAGGCCACCGACCAACTCACCGTCGCTCCACGTCTCCACGCTGTGCGCGAAGCCCGCCTCATGAAAGCGCAGGTACGCGTCTCGCATCTGAGCATCGATCCAACCGTGGGGCCTGGCCGGGTCGGCACAGCCGTCGACGACCTCGGCGAAGACGGTGTCCACCCTGACCTCGAAGCGGCGGCAGGCCCGGCGCAGTGAACGGTGCACGATCAGCCCGTCGAGTTCCAGCACGCCCCGCTCGGGCGGCGACCACCATCCAATGCGGCCGCCCGGCTTCAACGGCATAGGAAACAAGCCCCGGCTGTAGGCGGTCAGCAGGGTGCTCGGCTCAAGGTCGGCGCCCATCGCCACCAGACCGGTCTCGTCGCTGCTCGAGGGCTCGGGGAATACCCAGCGGCACTCACCCTGACTCGCACCGGCGCGCATGGCCCAGAGAGTAGGTTGGATCGATGGCGACCGGTGTTGGGGCCGCGGGTCGGATGCTGGCGGTGTCGCCGTCGCACGCCTTCTATGTTGGTTGGATGGCGATGGGCGTGAGGGCCGCGGGTCGGGCGTCGTCAGTGCCTCCTGCGGCTCTGCTCGACGGGGTGCGGGAGTGCTGCCGGGCTCTGGCCGCCGCGGCGTCGGGGCGGGTGTTCACCGTGCCCGCTGAGGGCGCCATGGCTGCTCTGGAGACCGAGGCTCGCAATGGCGCCCGCTACGACACGTTGCTTTCGTTCATGTGTACCCCCGGCGTGGCCTCGCTGCCCGACTACGTTGCCGGGCTCGAGCGGGTCCTGGCCACCGACGGCTGGATCGCAATGGTGGAGCCGGCCTGGCTCGACCGAGGATCCCTGCGGGAGCGGCTGACGGCGCGCCGACTCCGTCAACCCCCTCTGAGAAGCACCGACGGCAGCGACTTGGTGTCGGCGGTTCGCGCCCATGGTCTGGTGGTCACCGATGTCCACCGCCGCGAGGCTCGATCGGTTCCAGCGGTGTGGCGTCAGTACGTGGCGCTCAGAGCCCGCCGCTGATCAGGCCTATTCGATTCTGACTGAGTACACGGTCACGTCCCGTGACGGCGCCCCGCCCAGTGGCCCGCCCGGCTCGTGAAGGCCGATTATCGACTGGGCTACGGCCAGACCGGCTTCGTCGGTATGGCCGAACACCACATAGGTGCCCTGGCCGTCGAGGAGCGACGTGTTGGGGCCGGTGGTCAAGAAGAACTGCGCGCTGGCAGAGTTCGGCCCAGCCGAACGGGCCATCACGAGCTGGCCGGGCTGGTAGCGGTACGGCCCGGTGATGGTGCCGGTGTCGGGGTCGACATCGAAGGTGGGCTCGTCGGGGATCGTGTAGCCCGGACCCGGATCCCGGTTGTCGTTGGTGTGGGGTGAGCCGCCCTGGATGATGTCGATCGACGGGTCGGTGCGGAACAGCAGGGTGTCGTCGTAGTAGCCCCAGCGGGCCAGCGTCACGAAGTTGTTGACGGTCAACGGAGTCTCCGATGCGGTCAGCTCGAATCGCATCTCGCCTTCGCTGGTGTCGAAGGTGGCCACATAGCGAGCGTCGGGGCTGATGCACATGGGCTGGGGGCCGTCGAAGTCGATCGTGCGGGGGCTCGAACCGTCCACCGCCGGACATCCAGCGGGAACCGGCTCAGTCGCCTCCGGTTCCGGGTCGGCCGCCGGGTCGGACTCGGCGTCCATCGCCGGTTCTGTGGGCTCGGGTTCCGGGTCGGCCTCCGGCTCTGGTTCGTCAGTGCTTGGCGACTCTGTCGGCTCGGGCTCGGCAGTGGCCGGCGGTTCTGTGGTTGACGGCGGTTCTGTGGTTTCGGTAATGGCTGTCGGCTCGGGCTCAGAGTCGTTGCGCTGCAGGAATCCGAGCACTGCCAACACCGCGGCCACCGCCACCGCCGCGATGCCGATGACCTTGATGCGACGACGGGTGCTGTAACGCTTGGCTGCCGCCTCGTTGGCGGCCAAGCGTTGACGCCGGTTCTCGCGTTGACGTTCTCGTTTGGGGGTGCTCATCAGCCTCGAAGTCGGCTATGGGGGTTTGGACCAGTCGGCGGAGCCATCAGGGCGACGCAGCCTAGGCCAGCAGGCCCACAGCCAGGGAGGCCACCATCATCGTCACCACCACCACCGCAACCACCGCGAACAGGCGACGCTGCCGGTTCTGACGGGACCGGTAGCGCTGCTCGTCGGTGGCCGGCTGCCGTGAAGCCCGTACCTGACGCTTGCGCAAATCGCTCTGGGACGGCACCGCCCAACCCTACAACGAAGCCCGCATCGCAACTCCTGCTGCGACTCGCGGTCGATGGGCGCGTAACGTGGCGTCATGGCGTCGACGGAGCGCGTAGCGTGGTGTGATGACCGTCCGTCGCGCGCCCGCGAATTGATGCGCCGTCTGGGTGCCGTGGCCGCGCTGGTGGCCGTGGTCGCCGTCACATCAGGTTGCGCCGACACCGACGACGGCCCGCCCTTCACCACCGAGGCAGCCGTCGAAGAGTCGGTGGTCACCACCACGTCGGCGCGGCCGGAGCCGCCTCAATCCGAGGGGACCGTCGAGATCGGTGAGATCCGCTACGAGTTCGCGGCCACCTGTCACAAACTCAGCGCAGGCGAGGTGGTCGTTGTCGGGGTGGGCGACGATCCCGCCACCGGTGACCTGGTCGAGTTGTATGTCCAGGACTTCCCTGACGACCCGTATGTGGGGCTTCGCTTCGCCGATGGGACACTCGTCGAGCCTTCCTTCGAGAGTGCATTGGACCTGTATGTGCAGGACGACGTGATCCGCGCCTCGGCGATCCGCTTCGTGCAGGACTTGAACCTGGAGACCGGGGAGGCCACCGAGGCGGGCTTCGGCGAGTTCGAGATCCGCTGCTACGACTACGTGCAGGGGCCGCCCACGTAACAGGCCGCGCGAATAGGTGCAGGTTTTCGCGTCGGGGCGGGGCATTTCCCGCTCTTGTTCGCTGCGCTCACGGGCCGCTCGGGCCACGGCCTCACCCGTATGGAGCGCGCTTGCTCGCCTATTCGCTCGGCCTCTAGTCCCTGGAGGTGATCTCCGACTGGAGTCGGCGCACGAGGTTCGTGAAGGCGGGCTGGTCATCGACCA
>JAJDZO010000074.1 GCA_022824605.1 Acidimicrobiia bacterium | reverse complement strand
ACCCACAGGCGATCCTCGGCGTGCTCGGTGACGCTGCGGTACAGCGCGAGGACACGCCGCACCGCCGCGCGGTGGTCCGCGAAGGAGTCGCTGCGGTTGGTGGCCCGGCCGTCGTAGTTGAGGCGGTGGCCGCCGCGGCCCGCCGCAGGCATCTGCAGGTGCACCAGCGAGCGCAGCGGGTCGTAGGACTCGATCAGCCGCTGCAGTTTGTCATCAAGCACCGATAGGCGCTCGGTGAGAGTCACGAGCGAGCGCCGACGCTCCACGAAGGCACCCGGTGTCTCGTAGTCGGCGTCGTCGACGCCGTCGTCCTCGATGTCCGCACCCAGGCCATCGACCGGCTCGTAGCGCGCCTCGTGCTCGAATCCGAGCCGTGCGTAGCGCTGCGACGGCGTGGTGGCCTGCACCTGCCGCCACAACTCGAACAGGATCGGCGACGACAGCCAGAGCCGGTCGAGCCACGGGTTCGTCTCCACTCTCTGGCGCACCCACCGGTCGCTGTGCTCAACAGCCATCTTTGTGTAGAAGACGGGGTGCCTGTCGTCGAGCTCCTCGATCAGGCCGACCACCTTGCCTTTGTGGCCAGCATCCTCGACGCGATACAGCGTGTCGTCGAGACGGTGCAGATGCACCGGGCTGGCGAACCTGCTGGCTAGGTCAGGCATCTGCCGGTCGCTGCCGGCGGTCTCCAGCATGTAGGTCTTGACTAGCTTGCGTCCGGTGTCCGGACGCTCGATGTCGGCTGCGCCAGGCACGGGATGGCCTTCCAGGTATTCGGCGAACTCTCGCCGGCTCGCCAGCCGAGGCAGGTATCCGACGTCGTCGGTCATGGCCGACAGCGTAGGCCGCGCTTCGCCTTCGCCCCGGCTCAAAGCTCCCAGCTCCTATCCGCCCGCAAGCCGTACCTGTCAACGGTCGCTGACATCGACGGTCGGCATCATCATGATGCTGCACGCCCCTCGAGACCGATCCGTTGACGGTCGGCAGCACCGTGGGGCACCAACCCAAGCCGTCCTCATATACGAGAACCGAGCCAAATCAAGCGTCTTAGGATGTTACAGTCAATGTCACTAATGTAAGGGGAGTTATAGACGTGAGTAACCAGCCGTCGGTGGCCTTGGAGCATGCGTCTGAGACGCCCCCCGCATCTGCATCCGCCGACCGAAGGGGCACCGAAGGTGGCTCTAACCCATGCCTAGCGTCTCGATCTGGATCGCCCTACTCACCCAGTCCGGAGTGGGAGGTTGAGCCCGGCTGGCGAGCAGGAGTTCAGCCTGCCCGTTCTGCTCGGTCCCATCGACCCCATCTGCGGGATGGTGACTGGAACGCCGTTCGACATGGCCCGCGACGGTGAGGGGATCCTCGGCGAAGCCGCCGACGCCCTGATAGTCGGCGGGCGCGGCTAGTTCGAGCCTCTCAGGCCAGCCTGACGCCAGTTCAGCGGAAGTCGCGGCTTGCGAGGGTGGCTGGCAGTGCTAGGGGAGCCAGGTGCTCGGCGATGACGTTGATTGCGCCTTCGTGGCGCTCGAGGCGACCCCGGATGGTGAGCGCGGCAGCCGTGAAGGCCGGCTTGGGGAACCGGGCTTGGCAGCCTTTCGACACGATCACGTTGATGAGGCCGGTCTCGTCCTCGAGGTTGATGAACATGGTGCCTCCGGCGGTGGGCGGGCGCTGGCGGTGCGACACCGTTCCGGCCACCTTCACCCGCCCGACCGGGCAGGTCAACAGATCGGCTGCGGCCACCACCCCCGCGGCGGCCAGTTCGGTGCGGTGGAAGCGGGTCGGGTGACCGTCGGCTGACACGCCGGTGGACCACAGGTCGGCTGCGGCCTGCTCTGCTTGCGACATGGGGTTCAGTTCCGGCAGCCGAGTGCCGGTGACTGCGCCATCGAGTCGGGCGGCGTCGGACTGGGCCACCGCCCCGGCGGTCCACAGAGCCTCGCGCCGGTCCAGGCCCAGCGAGTCGAACGCCCCGGCGGCGGCCAGTGCCTCCAGCGCCGGCAACTCCAGCGCCGGCAGACGTCCTGGCTGTTTGCGCCTCCGGCTTGTGCGTCGCCGGCCGTTGGTGGCCGCGGTGGCGCTGTCGGCCCCATCAGCCACGAGCTTGCGCTCCGACATGGCCCGAACCAGATGCTCCATCGAGTCGTACGGGGCGTCGGCGGCTATGGCCGCGGCCAGCTCCGGGCCCACTCCCCGCACCGACGACAGCCCCAGGCGTACCGCCACCTCGCCGGTGGAGGTGGCGCACGGCTCCAGCGTGGCGGTGTCGGCCGACAGGTTGATGTCGGGGCTGTGTACCACCACACCGTGGCGGCGGGCGTCCTGGCACAGCGAATGCGGCGAGTAGAAGCCCATCGGCTGGGCGTTGAGCAGCGCCGCGCAGAACGCGGCCGGGTAGTGCAGCTTGATCCAGGCCGAGGCGTACACCAGGTAGGCGAACGACACCGAGTGGCTCTCGGGGAACCCGTAGTTGGCGAAGGCCACCATCTTCTGCCAGATCTGCTCGCCGGTTTCTGCGTCGATGCCGCGGGCGGCTGTCCCCGCGAAGAACCGGCCCCTCAGCGCCTGCATGCGCTCCACCGAACGTTTGGCGCCCATCGCCCGGCGCAACTCGTCGGACTCCGCGGGGGTGAACCCGGCCGCGTCGATGGCCATACCCATGAGCTGCTCCTGGAACAGGGGCACCCCCAGCGTCTTGGCCAGCGACCGCTCCAGCAGCGGATGCAGGTAGGTGACCGGCTCGACTCCGTTGCGGCGCCGTATGTAGGGATGCACCGAGCCGCCCTGGATCGGGCCCGGCCGGATCAGGGCCACCTCCACCACAAGGTCATAGAAGCAGCGGGGCCGTAGCCGGGGCAGGGTGGCCATCTGCGCTCGCGACTCCACCTGGAACACGCCCACCGAGTCGGCCTGGCACAGCATGTCGTACACGGCGGGATCCTGGGGCAGGGTGGCCAGGTCTATGCGCTCGTCGTGGGCTGAGGCCACCAGGTCCACCGCGTAGTGCAGCGCGGAGAGCATCCCCAGCCCCAGCAGGTCGAACTTCACCAGACCTGCCGCCGCGCAGTCGTCCTTGTCCCACTGCAGCACCGACCGGTCGGTCATCGTGGCCCACTCCACCGGGCACACCTCTGCGATGGGCCGGTCGCAGATCACCATCCCGCCGGAGTGGATGCCCAGATGCCGTGGCCCTCCCTCGGCTTCGGCCGCAAGACGCAACACCTCAGAGGGGATCGCGCCGCGGTCCCGGTCGATGTCCCGGCCGCGGCGCTGCTTGTCGGCGTGGGGGCCGGCGGCTTCTGCGTGGGGGCCGGCGGTTTCTGTGTCGAGGGCCGATGCCATCTGGTCGAGGCCGCCCCAACGGTCCAGCGACTTGGCCCAGACGTCCGCGCGGGCGGGTGGATGGCCCAGCGCCTTGGCCGCGTCGCGCACCGCCGAGCGGCCCCGGTAGGTGATCACGTTGGCCACCTGGGCGGCGCGGTCGCGGCCGTAGCGGCTGTACACGTATTGGATCACCTCTTCTCGGCGGTCGCTTTCGATGTCGATGTCGATGTCGGGCGGGCCGTCGCGTTCAGGCGACAGGAACCGCTCGAACAGCAGCCCCAGCGCCACGGAGTCCACGTTGGTGATGCCCAGCACGTAACACACCGCCGAGTTGGCCGCCGAGCCCCGGCCCTGGCAGTAGATGTCTTGGCTGCGGCAGAACGATGTGATGTCCCACACCACCAGGAAGTAGCCCGGGAATCCGAGTTGCTCGATGATGTCGAGCTCGTGGTTGATCTGATGCCAGGCGCCCGGCACCCGCTCGGCTTCGGGGGAGCCGTAGCGGATCCGGCCGCCCTCGGTGGCGAGGCGGCGCAGGAAGGCCGCCTCGTCGAGACCGTCGGGGCACTCATACGGCGGAAGTTCCGGCGCCACCAGCGACAGGCTGAACGCGCATTCCAGTCCCAACGCGGCCGCGGCCTCGGTTGCGCCGGGGTAGCGGGCGAAGCGGCGGTCCTGCTCGGCTCCGGAGCGCAGGTGGGCGCCTCCCCAGGCGGGCAGCCATCCGTCGTGATCGTCGAGGCTGCGCCGGTCGCCCACCGAGGCCAGCGAGTCGGCCAGGCGTCGGTGGGCGGGCGAGGCGTAGCGCACCGCGTTGGTGCACACCGGTTGCGCTCGGTGGCGCACGCTGAGTTCGGCCAGGGTGTCGTTGCGGTGGCTGTCGAGCGGGTCTGCGTGGTCCCACAGCTCAACGAACACGTTGCCGGCGCCAGCCGCATCGACCAGCCGACACAGCTCCGCAGCCGCGGCTGTCGGCCCGTGGTGCACCAGAGCGGAGGGCACCGTGCCGTTGTGGGCTCCGGTGAGGATCGCCCACCGGTCGCGATGGGCGGCTGCCGCCTGTAGGAAGTCCTCGCTAGACAGCCGGGGCTCGCCCTTGCGTCCGGCCATGTGCGCTTTGGTGATCAGTGTCCCCAGCGCCGCGTAACCGGCGGCGTCACGGGCCAGCACTACCACCGAACGGCCCTGCTCGCACGCAACGTCGGGGCCCGAGCGCGCCCGGCGTCGGGGCAGGTCGAGGGTGAGTTCCGCGCCGAACACCGTGGGCACCCCAGCAGCCTCGGCAGCCTCAGCGAAGCGCACCACCCCGTAGAAACCGTCACGGTCGGTGAGCGCCAGGGTGTCGAGCTCGAGCCGGGCCGCTTCGGCCACCAACTCTTCAGGGCTCGACGAGCCGTCCATGAAACTGAACCGGGAATGTGTGTGCAACTCCGCATACGGCACCCGCCCCACCCCGCTGCCCCGGTCGGGGAGGCTCTGAACCACGCCCAGGGCGTTGAAGGGCACGGGCTCGCGGCTGCTGATGATGTTTGACCGTGGTGGTGCGGAGCCTCGGTCCGACAGGCGCCTCTCCAGCTCCCGCCAAGGAATAACCGGATTGTCAAACCCCATCCTCAAACCCTAGCCAGACGAACAAATGTTCGCTATCCATCCACGATGGTTCTGATTGATAAAGCTTGACAAATATTGAAATAACACACTAATAGTCCAGTGGTGCCGCAGCTGTGTGCGGCTCTCAGGTCGGAGGATTGAAGTGACGGAGCACGAGAGGGCTCAGGCGATGATCACGAAATGGCGCAGGAGCCAGACGGGGATCCGCTTCTCGGATCTGGCGAAGGTGTGCCGCCTATACTTCGGCGAACCTCGCCGCAAGGGGAGCCATCTGATCTATCGCACTCCTTGGCGAGGCATGCCGAGAGTGAACATCCAGAATCAGGACGGGGAGGCCAAGCCCTACCAGGTTCGGCAGGTGCTGCTTGCCATCTATCTCAAGGAGGCAAACGATGAATGATCCTGGCTATGAGTATCGCACTTCCTGGTCGGAAGATGACGACGCTTGGGTGGGCGCGTGCAATGGGTTCTTGCTGGTGAGCCATTTGGCGCCCACAGAGGCCGAGGCGTCGAACGGCATTCGATCCCTAGTAACCGACATCGTGTCCGACATGAGAGCCAACGGAGAGTCGCTGCCTCTCCCGCTCCCCTGGGAGTTGTACGACGCGGCACGACTCGACACGGTGACTGCTCGGAGCAGCTAATCGCTCAGTTGCGCAGTCATCGGCTGTGCAGTCAGTCGTAGGTGGCCTCGCGCTGCCAGCGGCCGGACTCGAGCACGCACAGATGGGCCGAGCCGTCGTCGAGGACCATCTGGAAGCGGGCCTGGCGGCGGCGGACGGATGGACGCCACCAGCGCTCGTCGAGCGGCCAGGGCCCAGCCCAGGCGACAACCGTTCGGCTGTGGCCGGCGGAGTCCGTCATCTGCCACGGCGCCGCGCTCGCTTCGCCCCGTCCGCTGACGGTGACGGGATCGCCGTGACGGTCACAGACAGTGATCGCCTCGGGCCTCTCCAGCACCACAGCCGGCTGAGGCGCAGGCAGCCGCCCCGGCCACGGAGCAGTTGACGACCTCTCCTTTCTGGCCTTCTTGGTGGCCGCGTCGGGCACCTCGTTGCCGTGGCGCGCTGCTTGCCGAGTCGGTGGCCTCTCCCGTTTGGCCTTCTTGGTCGCCTTGGTCTTGGGGGTCTGTGATCTGTCGGCCCTGCTTGTATGCAACGGCATTCGGTGGCCGGTATCGGCTGGGCGGCGGCCGCCGGCGAGGCGGGGCACGGTGACCGCTTCGGCTCCTAGCAGTCCTTGCA
>JAJDZO010000079.1 GCA_022824605.1 Acidimicrobiia bacterium | reverse complement strand
TACTACCGCCCTCGCCGTGGACGGCGGTGGGGAGGCGCCCGATCGAGTCGCCGGTTCGAGCGCCGAGCAGGCCGGGACGTCGGACCCTGCGTCGCGTGTCGTGCCCGGCCGGGTCCGTGTCGATCGCTACGGACTCGATCTGGGGCCGTGGCTGCACCTCGCCGACGAGAGGGCGCGGCTGTCGCAGCCCGCCTTCTCCAACATCAGCGTCACACCTCAAGGCGCCACGCTGGGCGCCGAGGTCTCTGGCGTAGACCTGCGCGATCCACTCTCCGACGAGGTGATCGCCGAGATCCGCCAAGCGCTGCTCGACTACAAGGTCCTTGTCTTTCGAGACCAGCCGGTCACCCCGGCCCAGCACGTTGCCTTCGCCGGCCGCTTCGGCGAGTTGGAGATCCACCCGTTCATCACCGGCAACGAACAGCATCCTGAACTGGTCCGCTTCGAGAAGGGCGCCGACACCGGCGGCTTCGAGAACGGCTGGCACCATGACGTGACCTGGCGGGAGGTGCCCTCGATGGGGGCGATCCTGCATGCCATCAAGGTGCCCGACACCGGCGGCGACACCCTGTTCTGCGACATGGGGGCGGCCTACGACGGGCTCGACGACGCAACCAAGGAGCGCATCGACGGCTTGTACGCCGTACACGACTTCATGCTTGCGTTCAAACGGCAGGTTCCCGAGGCCAGACGCGACGAGTTCCGGGCCCGATACCCGCTGGCTCGCCATCCCGTGGTGTGCACCCACCCCGAGACGGGCCGCAAGCTGATCTTCGTGAACTGCTTCTTCACGTCGCACATCGACGGTATGGACGACGACGAGGGCACCGCGTTGATCCGCCATCTCGCCGGGCAGGCCCACGTGATCGAGTACCAGTTCAGGGTTCGCTGGGAGCCCGACACCGTGGTGTTCTGGGACAACCGCGCCGTGCAGCACTACGCCGCCAGCGACTACTACCCCGACGTGCGGATCATGGAGCGCGCCAGCATCGTGGGCACCCGCCCCGCCTGATTTCAGCGCGCCCCGATCACGAGCACGCCGGGGGCTGCGTTCTACTGTGGCCCCGATGGCACCCAAGACCGACTGGAACCCGCTGCTGAGAGGCGAGTTCGACAAGCCCTACTGGCGCGAGTTGCAGGACTTCGTGCGCGCCGAGCGAGATCGGCATCGGGTGTTCCCGCCCCACGACGAGGTGTTCGCGGCCCTGCACCTCACACCCTATGCGTCGGTCAAGGTGCTGATCCTGGGCCAGGATCCCTACCACGGCCCCCGTCAGGCCCACGGGCTGTGCTTCTCGGTGCGCGCCGGAGTGGCCAAGCCGCCGTCGCTGGTGAACATCCTCGATGAGTTGCACCACGACATCGGCGCTCCGGTCCCCAGCCACGGCTCGCTGGAGCACTGGGCCCGCCAGGGGGTGCTGCTGTTGAACGCCACGCTCACCGTGAGGGCCCGCCAGGCGGCCAGCCATCAGCGCAAGGGTTGGGAGACGTTCACCGACGAGGTGATCCGGGTGGTCAACGACAAGGGCGAGCGGGTGGTGTTCATACTGTGGGGCGGCTCGGCCCGCCGCAAGCGCTCGCTGGTGGACGCCGGCCGCCACGTCGTGATCGAGTCGGCCCACCCGTCGCCGCTGTCGGCCTCGGGCGGTTTCTTAGGCAGTCGACCCTTCAGCCGGGCCAACGATGCGCTCATAGCGGCCGGTCGAGAGCCCGTGGACTGGGCGATTCCCGAGCTGTCCGACGAACCGAGCCGATAGGCGAGCGGTCGCAACCTGTTCGCGGAGGCTGCGAGGCGAGCGGTCGCTCCCGGTTCACAACTAGGGTACGGCCATGGACACATTGCAGCCCATTCCCGAGAGGGCGGGCCAGACCCACCTCTGGTTCACCGCCGACAGTCCCGCAGGGCCGGTGTTCGTGGCTCACGCCAACGGATGGGTGTCGGGTCTACAGATCACGCCCGACGGACGAGAACCCGATCCCGCCCGCTTCGTCGACTACATGCAGGACGAGGTGGGTGTCGAAGTCGAGCCTGATCCTGATCCCGATCCCAGGCTGGTGGCCAGGGTGAGCGAGGCGCTCGCCACCGGCCGCACCGATGTGCCCGTCGATCTGTCGTCCCGTTCGCCGTTCCATCAGGAGGTTCTGAGGGCGACCGCGCGCATCCCCTGCGGCGAGGTCCGCACCTACGGCGAACTGGCCGCCATCGCCGGACGGCCCAACGCAGCCCGCGCCGTGGGCACTGCAATGGCCCGCAACCCGGTGCCGCTGCTGATTCCCTGCCACCGGGTGGTCCCCAGCAGCGGGGGAGTGGGCAACTACGGCTGCGGTAGCGACCTCAAGGCCAAGCTCCTAGCCAACGAAGGCGTGACCCTGTAGCCGCCGACCCCTAGCCGGGGGTGGGTGCGGCCAGGGTGGGTGCCAGCATGGGCATCAACTCCTGGGCGACATCGTCCATCTCGGCTGTTGTCACGATCTGGTCGGCGCGATGGCGGTTGGGCTGCACGAAGGCGTCGTGCATGGGGGCGACCGTGGCTGCGAACTGCCGTCGCACATGGTCTTCGGGACGGCCCCGCTCGGTCATGTCGCGATGGATGCGGCGTTGAAGGCGCAGGTCCTCGGGCACGTCCAGGAAGATCGAATGATCGAGCCGGGAAGTGACCTCCCGGAAGGCCAGCAACAGGATGCCCTCCACCAGCAGCACCGGAGCAGCCGCCACCCGCTGGAACCGGCCGCTGAAGGTGTGAGTGGCGAAGTCGTACACGGGAACGTCCACATCACGGCCCGCCCGCAACGCGTCGAGGTGCTCGAGGAACAGGTCGCTGTCCAAAGAGTCCGGATGGTCGAAGTTCCCACCGCGTCGCTCAGCGAACGGGAGATGTGACAGGTCGCGGTAGTAGGCGTCGAACGCGAGAACGCTCACTTCTCGCTGGCCGAGTCGCTCGATCAACCGCCTGGTGAGCGTCGTCTTGCCCGCGCCGGAACCGCCACAAATGCCGAAGACGAACACATCCACGGGCCGACACCATACTCCTCAAGCGCCAACGGCGTGGCCCGTCGACAGACGCCGGGAACTCCTCTAGGCGCCGAGTCTGGCTCTGGCGTCGGCTGAGCGTTGCAGCAGGTAGGCGGGCACCGCGACGCCGTTGACGACCGCTTCCGATGATCCGCTCTCGGCAGGCCCGTCGGATGCTCCGTCTACGGGGCCTGCAGCCGCGGCCTCGGTCGCCTGCTGCGCGGCCAACTCGGCCAGATCCGCCTCCCGGTCACGGGCCACCAGGTACCGCTGGTAGTCCTTGGTGCGCACCAGATCGTCGTGATCGATGTGGCCCACCACCCGGCCGTCCACCAGCCTCACCCAGTAGCGGTTCCAGGTGAAGCCGTTGGCCATGGCGACCTTGCCCTCGGTGCCCTGCGGCACCCCCGGCAACGCCGAAACGAGGCTCACCTTCTCGCCCCGCTTGAGGGTTCGGGCCTGCAACTGCGCCGTGCTGTAGGTCTTGGGCGGCATCGATGCACACGGTAGCGTGACCTCGTGGCCCCCGACGACCACTCCGGCACGCACGAGCACTCGCCGCCGCTGACGGCTGCCGATCTCGGTTACCGGCCCTTCGATGCCGACAACCACTACTACGAGGCCCTCGATGCGTTCACCCGCCACGTCGAGCCCCGCATGCAGCCCCGGGTGGTGCAGTGGGTGGACATGGGCGGCCGCAAGCACCACCTCGTCGGCGGCAGGCTGACCCGGGCGGTGGCCAACCCGACCTGGAACCCCATCGCCAAGCCCGGCGCGCTGCGCGACTACTTCAAGGGGAATCCCGACGGCCGCAACCCCGCCGAGATGCTGCGAGACCGCGAGCCGCTGCCCGACCACTACATGGACCCGCGGGCCCGGGTCAAGGTGATGGACGCCCAGGGCCTGCAGGCGGTGTGGCTGTTCCCGACGTTGGGCGTGCTCTATGAGGAACTGCTGCGCCACGATGTTGATGCCGTCGTGGCCATGATGCGGGGCTTCAACCAATGGCTGCACGACGACTGGGGCTACCACCACGACGACCGCATCTTCGGCGCGCCCTACATCGCGCTCGGCGATCCTGCCGCGGCGGGCGAGGAACTGGACCGGGTGCTGGGCCTCGGGGCCCGAGTCGTGGTGATGCGACCTGCGGCGGTCACCACCCGCACCGGTCGGCTCTCACCGTTCCACGCCACCTTCGACGGCGTGTGGCGGCGCATCAACGACGCCGGCGTCACCGTGGTCATCCATGCCGGCGACTCCGGCTATTCGTCGCAGGGCTACGCCGACGACCAGTTCTCCTCGGCCGGGCTGGGGTCGTCGATGGCGACCGGGCCCAACCTGCGGGCCTTCGCCATCGAGCGGGCCGCCCAGGACTGGCTGATGCAATCGGTGTTCGAGAAGATCTACGACCGTTTCGGCAACCTGCGGGTCGCCTCGGTGGAGAACGGCTCGGACTTCCTGGCGCCGATGTTCCGCAAGTTCTCCCAGATCGCCAAGAAGAACTACTGGTGGTTCGACGACCATCCCGTCGACACGTTCAAAGCCCATGTGTGGGTAAACCCCTTCTGGGAGGACGACGTGAACGAGGTCACCGAGCTGATGGGCGCCGACAGGGTGATCTTCGGCTCGGACTGGCCCCACATCGAGGGGATGCCCGAGCCCCTCGACTACCTCACCGAGCTGAAGGACTTCTCCGACGCCGACCGTCGTGCCATCATGCTCGACAACGTCACCTACCTGAACGAGCCCCAGCCGACCTGAATCCGTCACCCGGGGCGACCGAGCCCCTCCCAACCGACCTGGAATCCTGACCGAAAGAGGCCTGAGATCGTGACCGACACCGCCACCCCTACCGCAGCCGACATCGACTCGGCCACCCTGCGCGCCGAGGTCGAGGCTTTCTGCGACGACAACTGGGATCCAGACCTGCCAGTGGAGCAGTGGTGGCGCCTGCTGGCCGAGGCCCGCTACTCCCATCCGATGCTGCCGCCCAGTGCGGGCGGGCTCGGGTACGGGCAGAGTCAGGCCGCGCTGGTGTCGCTGGTGCTGGCCGAGCGAGGCGTGCTGGGACCGCCCGGAGGGCTCGGGCGGATGTTGGCCGCGCCCACCATCGCCGCGCACGGCACGCCCGAGCAGATTGAACGACTGATTCCCGAGATCCTCGAGGGCCGGGTGGGGTGGTGCCAGCTCTTCAGCGAGCCCAACGCCGGATCCGACCTGGCCAGCCTGCAATGCCGAGCCGAGCGCGACGGCGACGAATGGGTGATCACCGGCCAGAAGGTGTGGACCTCCGGCGGTCAGGTGGCCGACAAGGGGATGCTGCTGGCCCGAACCGACCCCGACCTGCCCAAGCACGCAGGCATCTCGTGGTTCGCGTTCGACATGGACCAGCCCGGCGTGGAGGTGAGGCCCCTTACTGAGATGACCGGCCGGGCCCTGTTCAACGAAGTGTTCATCGACGAGGCCCGAGTGGCCGACAGCGCCCTCATCGGAGGGCTCAACAACGGCTGGCGGGTGGGCAACACCACGCTCATGGTGGAGCGGGCGTCGCTGGGGTCCTCGGGTCGTAAGCCACCCGAGGCCATACCGGGGCCTATGGGGGGCGCGCAGCAGAAGCGGGCCGGCGATTTCGTCCGTCCGAGCGCAGCATCCTCCGGCGGGGGCGTGCCGCCAGTCGGCATCGACATGTGGTGGTGGCTGGTCGACCTGGCCCGCAAGAACGGCGGCATCGGCGGCAAGGTTCTGCGTGAGGAGCTCATGCGACTGTACGCCATGATCGAGATCAACCGGCTGTCGATCCAACGGGCCAGGGCCGCCGGCCGGGCCCGCAGCGCAGCAGGGGCGGGAGACTATGCGAGCGCGGCCGCGCCCAACATCGCCAAGCTGGCGATGAGCGAGATGCATCGGTCGTTCCGCGACATCGGGATGCAGGTTGTCGGCGCCGACGGGATGCTCTCAGGCGAATCCGACGCCCAGACCGGCGGCCACATCTGCGAAGTGGCCCTGTTCTCGCCTGCGCCGTCCATCTACGGCGGCACCGACCAGGTGCAGCGCAACATCATCGGCGAGCGCGTGCTCGGGCTGCCCAAGGAGCCCGGACCGCCCCGGGAGACTCCCTTCAGCCAACTGCCCAAGAACTGACCCGCAGCCGAGCCGAGGTGGGCTTCGTCGGCACCGACAGCGAGGCGCTCGGCCTTTGAACCCGTGTCAGTCGGACTCGCATCCGGCACAGCGGCCGTGCAGGTCGAGGCTGTGGCGTAGAGGGGTGAAGCCCGCCTGCCCGGCTACCTCGGCCAAGCTCCGATCGACGCTCGCCTCCAGTTCGTCATCCAGGAAGACGTCCTCGATGCTGCCGCAATCGACGCATACCAGGTGGTGGTGATGTGACATCAGCGGCTCGGCGAACTCGAAGTGGGCGCGGTCGCCGCCCGACGTGATCCGGTTCACAACGCCCGATCGCTCCAGCACGTCCAGATTCCGGTAGACCGAACTTGGAGCCAGACCGGGGGCGACCACCACGATTTCGGGAAGCGTCACCGGCTGGCCGGCCTCCAGGATCGCTTCGACGAGCCGACGACGACCTTGCGTGTACCGGTGATCGTGGCGCGCTAGTCGTTGGCTCACCGCAGCATGCAGGTCGCTGGTCGAGAGGGGTGGATCGGTGTTGCGGCGTCTGGTCATGGCCTCCCCCGACGATCGGTGTAAATGAGACTTACTCTCATTATGATCTACCGCACACGGACTTCAACACCGAAGGAGCGTAGCCGTGAGACAAGGGACGAGAGTTCAGGGCCATCCTTGCCCGGTTTCCGAGAGATCATCGCGGGGCCGCCGTCTGAAGCTGGCCGCGGCGATGGCCGTGGTCGCTCTGGGAGCAGCGGCTTGCTCGGAAGACCCCGCGCCCGAGCCGTCGAGCACAGGCGCTGAGTCCCCGACGATTCTGGCCACCACCAGCATCTGGGCCGACGTGGTTGCCGACGTCGCCTGTGACGGGTTGGCAGAGGTGGACGTCATCATCCCGGTCGGCGGCGACCCGCACGGATTCGAGCCCTCTCTGCAAGATCGGGCTCGCATGGAGAGCGCCGCGCTGGTCGTGGCCAACGGCCTCCTGCTGGAGGAGGGTCTCCAGGACACGCTCGAAGCGGTGGCGGAGTCCGGCACTCCGGTGTTGTACTTCGCAGAGGACATGGAGACGATCCCCTTCGAGCCCGCTGGCGCTCACGACGATCATGACGATCACGAGGGCCATGAGGACGAGGGTCATGACGATCATGACGATCATGAGGGCCACGACGATCATGAGGACGAGGGCCACGACGACCATGAGGGCCATGAGGATCATGAGGACGAGGGTCATGACGATCATG
>JAJDZO010000038.1 GCA_022824605.1 Acidimicrobiia bacterium | reverse complement strand
GAGTCAGCGACGCCACCTGCGCGCCCGCCCCCGAGAGTCGCACCACCGGACCCAAGCCGCCCGCGCCGCTCAACGTCACGCCCGTATTCGCCTCACCGGCGCTCAACGCCAGCGAGAAGTCCGCGGCGCTGATACCGGTGCCCGACAGCACCAGCGGCACCTCGACGGTCTCGCCCGCCACCAGCACGCGGCCCAGAGTGACGGTGAATTCGGCCGAACGCTGCGCCGCGTTCTGCGACGTGTCCTCGGCGATGTCGCCGCTGTCGGTGCGGGCCAGGGTCACCAGCACCGGATCGGGCGGCGCGCCGGTGAAGACGGCGCCGTCGCCGACTAGTGACGATTTCAGGGTGGTGCCTGACAGCGACGCGCCCGTGGCCCTGGCCTCGCCTGCCTTAACGGTCAGGCCCGCGGCCAGCGCCGCGGCGGAGGACGGGGTGACTTCGACGGTGGCCTTGCTGGGCGCGGAGGCGGTGAAGGTCAGCTCCGCCGAAGACAGCGACACGCCCGCCGGGCTTCCGAGGATCGACAGGGTGAAGTCGGTGCCCAGGGTGCCGCCGGAGAAGGTGAGCGGCACCGTCACCGCCTCGCCCGCCAGCACTACCGCGTCGAGCGAGACTTCGATCCGCGCGGTGTCGGTGGTGTGGTCGGCGTCGTGATCGAGGGCCCTGGTCACCTCGACGGCCGCGTTCAGCAGGCTCAGCGTGCCGACCGGGCCGAGCGATGCTGAAGTAACAGACTCGGTGGTGCCGCCCCCGTCGATGTAATCCACCTGCAAACGCAAATACTTGCCCACGTCGCTTACGGCCACCGAATACGCGGCGGTGGTGTGGCCGCCGCCGGTGGCGTTCGACCAGCCGGTGCTGCCGTCAGCGGAGACCTGCCATTGGAACGACGACGCCACGCCCACAGCCGGGTCGCCGTCGGGGTCGCCGGTGACCGACACGAACCGCACCACAGAGCGCCCCGCCACCGGCACCCCCGACAGTTTGACTTCTTTGGCGTCGCCCTCGTCCATGTCGGTCACTGTGACCGTCACCGGCTGGCGCACCGGCGTGGGCGACCCGTCGGCGCCGACAGACGTGGCCACCACCACCAGCGATATACGCGGCTGGCTCTCGCGGTCCAGTGCCGGCCCCTCGTAGCTGATCTGCCCCGACGACGAGTCGATCTGGAAGCCCGGCAGCGCCGGCGCGCCCGACGGGCCCTCGAGCGAATAGGTGATGGTGTCGCCGTTGGGGTCGGTGGCCGTGACCGGCGAACCCACCGTTATCGGCGAGTTGCGCCGGTCGACGTTCTCGACCAGCGCCAGGTTGGGCACCGGGTCGACGAACTCCGCGTCGCCGCTGGTCGTCGGTGCCTTCGACACGCCGTCCGCGACGCTCACGTCCACGCCCGCGGCGGCGTGGCCCGCGGCCGTGAACGTCACCAGCACCGACTCGTCATCGGTGTCCACATCGTCTAAAGCGGTCACCGTGAACGGCTGCGGCTCGTCCCAGTTCGACGTGGAGAACTCCCGCGACGCAGGCGAGACCCGCACCGCCGCCGGGTCGAACGACGCGGCCGACACCGTAACAGCGCCGCTCGGGGCGCCGGCCAGCCGCACCTGCACGTCAGCCGAGCCGCCGGAGGTATCGCCCTCGGCCAGGCCCACCGAAGGCGGCGACGCCAACACCGCCCCATCCGAAGCGTCGTCATCGACCACCTGTACCCACGCCTGGCCGGGCGAGCCGTCGCCGACCGCCAAGCCGCCGCCCGGCGCACCAGCCGCCGCGGCGGCCAGCACGACGCGCACCAGCTCATGCACCGCGTCATCGTCGTCGCCGGCGGTCACCACCAGCTCCGCCACCCACCCCGGCGAGGACTGAGGCTTGAGCGGGTCGCGCTCCGGGTAATAGGTACACACCTGAGTTTTGCCCTCCCTCCTGCAAGTCGGCGGGCCGCGCGTTTCCGAACCGTTGAATACCACCACCGGCGCTAGCGTCGCCCCGCCGCGCACCGACACCCCCGCACGCCCGTCAGAAGGCTGCGCGATCACCACATCGCCGGCCTCCACGCCGGTGCCGCTGAGCGCCAGCGGCACCTCGATCACCTCATCGAGCAGCACCTGCCGGCTCAGCCGCACCACCAACTCAACCGAAGACGACGAGTCGCCCTCCACAACGAGCCCGCCGCCGCCGAAGGCCACCGCCGCCGGATCGTCATCAGACAGAACCAGGGTCGCCGGGGTCACCACCAGCCCCGCCGGCACCACCCCCGAAGACGAAAACGTCAACGTCTCCGAAGCCTCATCGGCCAAGTCGCCCTCAGGCACCACCGTGATAAACGCCTTCCCCGACGCCGAGCCCGCCGGGATCACCACATCGAAATCATCCACCTCAACGAAACCGACCACCCCCGAAGCGCCCGAACCCGCCACCGACACCGTCACCGTCACATCGGCCTCGAACCGGGACTCGTTCGACAGCGCCGCCTCCACAGCCACCGACCGCTCAACGGACGTCGAGAGCTCCAACAGCTCCGCCGGATCCACCGACAACACCACCGACGGAACCTCGTCGTCATCAGTGAGCGACACCACAGAAGTCACCATGTGGCCCAGCCTGTAGCCCTCGCCGGACTCGAGAGTCACAACCACCGACTCGACGCCCTCCACCCACGCATCGTCGATCGCCTCCACCACGATCTCGGCCCGCTGCGAGCCCGGCAGCACCAGCAGCTCGCCCGACAAACCCCGATAATCCCTACCCGCCGACGCCGTCCCCGACACCGAATACTTGACCACCAGCGGATCCAGGGCCAGCCTCGTCAACACCACACCCAGCCGCGCCCCGCTCTCGGCGCCCTCCGACAACGACACCAACAACGGACCCTCAAACGACACCCAAGGCCTGAACGAACTCGGCACCCTCACAAGCACGCTGTCCACGCTCATCGACGTCGGATAATCCGTAGTGCCCGCAGACACCTCGTGAGTGATCCGCGTCGAGCCCTGAGCGACACCAGTCACCGTCACCTGCTTCGCCGTGCTCCAGTCCGACGAGTCGAACGACACCGCCCCCGACACCGTCGCCGTGCCCGACGCGCCCGACGTCGGCGTGATCGTGACCGTGCCGCCCGGATCGCTGGCGACCCGCACGTCATAGGTGACGCTCTCTCCCTGCCCCACCGAGACGCTCGTCGGCGACACCACCACGCCAGGCTCGGCGCCGCCGGCCACCTTGAACACCGGCGACAGCGCGTAGAGGCGGTTGGTGTTGGCCTTGGCCTCGAAGCCGCCTGCTAGCGGCCACGACGTGCTGCCGTCGGTGGCCTGCGTGCCGGGGCCCCACATCACGTCGGTCTGGCCGAGGGCGCGGTTGTTGTTGTTGCAGTCGCTGGTCATCCCTGTCCAGACCTTGCTGCCGTCCGCCGCCATGCCGTCCTCGTGGCGGAGGTGGTTGTTGCCGGATCCGCTCGTCCAGCGGTTGTCCCAGGACTGGTCGCAGAAGTCGAAGTAGT
>JAJDZO010000296.1 GCA_022824605.1 Acidimicrobiia bacterium | reverse complement strand
GTCATCAGCCTCGTGAAGACGCGGATGCCGCATGGCTCGACCGGGATTTCCGGCAGAACCGACTAGTGGGGCGGGCCCTGCGGCCCGCCCCACTGCGCGTCTATGCATGCCGATACCGTGAGCGGCGATGGACAGCCGATTCGTCGTCGACTCCAACGAGTTGACGGCACATCTTGCTCGGCCCGCCCGGGCGTCGTCGGTGCAGCCTGCGGTGGCAATCGTGCATGGTTTCCCCACCGAGGCGGGAGGTGGCATCAACTCGACGAGGACCATGCCCGCGCTGGCTGATCTGATCGCGGCCGAAACCGGCTTCGTGGCCATGACCTACGCGTCGAGGGGTGTGGCTGGATCGGCGGGGGACTTCTCGCTCGACGGCTGGAGGCGAGATCTGGCCGGTGCGTTGGACTTTCTGGCGTCGGAGGTCCGATGCGACGGCATCTGGCTGATCGGGTTCGGAACCGGCGGTGCTCTGGCCGTGGTGGTGGCCGGCACCGACGCCCGGGTGAGGGGTGTGGCGGCCGTGGCTGCGCCCGCGGACTTCGAGGACTGGGCCCGCAATCCCCGCAAGCTGCTGCTGTGGGCCCGGGAGGTCGGTGTGGTGCGCGACCCTGAGTTCCCGCAGCGTTTCGACCGGTGGGCGGCGGAGATCCGGGCGGTGCGGGCCGTCGATGGTGCCGGGTCGCTGGGCGACCGGTCGTTGTTGGTGCTGCACGGCAGCGACGACGAGACCGTTCCGGTGTTCGACGCTCGAGTGCTGGCCGACGCTCATCCGGGCGCCGACCTGCGAATCATCAGCGGCGCGGCCCACCACCTGCGCCACGATCCCCGAGCGGTGGCTGTGCTGCTCGGATGGCTCGAGCGTCAGCGCCAGACGCTGCTGGCCTCGACCGCCCACCGCAACGGCCCGGCGGAGCCCGCCGAGGCGTAGACCTGAAGGTGTGGACCTGAAGCCGCTGATTCGTGGGGCGCGGTCAGTGGAGTTGCGCGGTGAGCAAGGCTCGCAGTTCGGCGATTCCAGTGCCTTTGGCGGCGCTGGTCCACTGGACGCTGCCCCGCTCAGCCCCCAGTTTGGTTGCTAGTTCGGCGCGACGCGCGCCGCGGCGCGACGGGCGCACCTTGTCGGCCTTGGTGGCCACGTACGTCACCGGGAGGTCCAGGCCGTCGAGCCAGTCAAGGGTCTGCAGATCGAGGCGGGTGGGCCCGATCTCGCCGTCGATGAGATGCAGCACACTCCGCAGTGGTTCCCGCTCGGCCAGATAGTCCTCAGCCATCGCGCTCCAGCGTGCCTGGTCGGCTTTGGACGCTTTGGCGTATCCGTAGCCGGGCAGGTCCACCAGCCACCGCCCGGAGCCCTGCACGCCGAGTTCGAAGGCGTTGATGAGTCGGGTGGCGCCGGGGGTCTTGGAGGTACGGGCCAGTTGCTTGCGCTGAGCCAGCGCATTGAGCAGCGACGACTTGCCCACGTTGGACCGTCCCACCAGAGCGATTTCGGCTGCCGTGGCCGGCATCTGACGGGCGTGAGGGAACGAAGACACGAAGCGCAGAACCAACGGCCCAGCCATCCGATCAGGCTACGACGGAGCCTGGGCCTGTAGTCGTTTCCGGTGCCGGGTCAGAGCTGGTGCTCGGGGCACCAGTAGGTGGTGCGGCCGCCTACCTGCTCGCGGCTCAGCGCCGCTCCGTCTCGGGGACAGCACCCGCCACGCACCCGGGCCGGTTGGAGGTCGCCGGTGTGGGATCCGCCCCGCTGGCCGAGGACTCGCAGTGTGGTACCGACGGCCCGATGTAGCCGAGTTGTCTCCGGGGCGTCCAGCGACCGGGCTTCCCGGATGGGCGACAGCCGGGCCCGCCACAGCGCTTCGTCGGCCAGCAGGTTGCCGAGCCCGGCCACCCGGCGCTGGTCGAGCAATCGGGCCTTGAGCGCCACCGTCGAGCCTGCGAGGGCATTGCGGAGTTGCCCTAGAGTCAGGGTCAGCGCGTCGGGTCCCAGTCGGCTCTCGTCGGGATCGAGTTGCACGCTGCCCAGCCTTCGAGGGTCGCGCAGGACCATCGCGCCGCCGCCCTCGAACTGCAGCCCGAAGCGGTCCCAGGCCGGCTCATGGCGTGCGCTGTCGTAGAGCAGGTGGTCGATGGGCATGGCCCCGTCCACCACGATCTTGCCGGTCATCCCGAAGCGCAACCCCAGCCGAGGCCCGTCGGTGTCGATGACAACCAGCTTGCCGATGCGGCGAGCCGCCTCGACAAGCGCCCCGGTCAGCTCCGAGCGGAGCGCGTCGGTGGTGGTGTCGCCCTTGGCGAACCACTCGTCAGGTGCGTGAACCTCGGCGATCCTGCGACCCACGGTGGCCGAGATGGCCCCGCGATACGCCTCCACCTCAATGATCTCCGGCATGTCACTCCTAGAGGGCGCGCCGACAGGTGCAGGTTTGTCGCGTCGGGGCGGGGTATTTCCCGCTCTTGTTCGCTGCGCTCACGGGCCGCTCGGCCTCTTGACAGACTTGGAGGTAGTGGGCAGTCATCCTGAGTCCGACGAGCTGGCCAGCGATTGAGATCAGGTGTGGGCGAGCCAGGTGTTGATGGCTTCGGCCAGGGCGGGGCCCTGGTCCTCTTGGATGAAGTGGCCGGCCGGCTTGAACTGGTCGTGGGGCTGGCCGGCCGCGCCTGGGACGCGCTCGGTGATGAGGCTCTGAAGGCCGCCCAGCACCGGATCGTCGGGCGCCCACAGCGTGAGCACCGGTTTGGTCCACCGTTCCAGCACCTTCCAGGCGGCCCGGTTGGCAGGCACGGCCGGATCGTCGGGCGAGACCGGCACCAGCAGCGGGAACTGGCGGGCGCCGGCCATGTGAGACTCGTCGGGGAACGGCGCCCGGTAGGCGTCGATGGCCGCTTCGCTCATGGCGTTGGCGGTGGCGTTGTCGACCAGGCGGCCGCAGTCCATGAACGGCACGTCCTGGCTGAACTGGCGCCAGAAATCGAAGCCGGCTCCGGGCGAGTCGCCCACCGGTAGCGCAGTGTTGGCCAGAATCAGCCCGTCGAACAGGTCGGGGTTCTCGGCCGCCAGGCGCAGGCCGATCAGTCCGCCCCAGTCCTGGCCGAACAGGTGCAGCGGTCCTGAGCCCCGCTCGGCCGCGGTGGCCTCCAGGAACACTCGCATCCACTCGACGTGACCCGCATAGGTGTAGGCGGCGCGCTCGACGGGCTTGTCGGAACGGCCGAAGCCGATCAGGTCCGGGACGATCACCCGATGGCCGGCGTCGGCCAGCGCGGGGATCATCTTGCGGTACAGGTATCCCCAGGTGGGTTCGCCGTGCAGCAGCAGGATCGTGGCCGTGGCGCTGTCTGAGGGGTCGGGGCCGGCGGTGACGTAGGCCGTGCGCAGACCATCGACGGTCACGTAGCGGGGTTCGTAATCGAAGTCGGCGAGGTCGGCGAAGCGCTCTTCGGGAGTGCGGACGAATGCGGTCCCGTCAGCGGTGGTGAGAATCTCAGTCATGGCTTGACGCTAGAGCCATCCACCCAGACGTGGCTGATGTCGTCGGTGGTGGCCAATCGGACAACCTTCTCGAAGGCACGCGTCTCGTCGTCGATGTCGTCCCATAGCCGGATGGCGCCTCCCGGTCGGTCGGTACGCACCGCCATGGCGTCGAAGCGGCGGCCCGGCTCGATCAGCCCGACGGGCAGGTCGACGACGGCGGCGCCTCCGGCGGTTGCCAGCCAGAACGCGGTGACGGTGTCGATGCGTGATTCGGCCACGCCGCGCTCGGCCGCGTCGAGGGCCGGATCGACGCCGTCCTCGAGCATCCGAGACACGGTGACCGCGTCCTGGCACACACCTAGCAGGCCGGGGCGGGCCCCGCCGGCGATGTCGCTGCCCAGTCCCACGCCGAGACCTGCGGCCAGGGCCCGCCGCACGCCGAACACCGCGTTGGCGAAGTACGAGTTCGACAGCGGACAGTGAGCCACCCCCGCCCCTCGTTGCGACACGAGGACTGTCTCGTCGGCGTTGAGATGGTCGCTGTGGGCCAGCACCGTCCGGGGCCGCAACAGCCCGAATCGGTTGAGGGCGATGGGGTCACTGACGCCGAAGCGATCAAGGGCGTAGCCGCAGTGCCAGTCCGACTCGGAACAGTGCGTCTGCACCCGCACTCCGGTGGAAGCGGCCAACTCGCCCAGGCCTTCGAGCAGGGAGTCGGTGCATGCCGGGGTGAACCGTGGCGTGATGATCGGCTCCACAAGCGGGCTGCCCACCGCGTCGATCGCCTCTATGGAGGCTGCCGAGGCGGCCACCCCGGCGGAGGCCGTGGCGTCGCGATACCACTCGGGCGTGCCTTCGGGGTGGTCCATAGCCACCCGACCGACCAGGGCCCGCTGCCCGTGACGGGCGCACGTTTGCGCCAGCACGGTGGTGGCCTCGGCATGGTTCGATGAGAAATACACCGCGGTGGTGGTGCCCATGGCCAGCAGCGACGGAACCAGGTCGTCCCAGACAGCCGCCGCGAAGTCGAGATCGGCGTAGCGGGCCTCGAGCGGGAAGGTGTAGTCGAACAGCCAACGCTCCAGCGGCAGGTCGAGCCCGGTGCCCAGCTGGGGCCACTGAGGCGCATGGATGTGCAGGTCCACCAGTCCGGGCATCACGATCGTGCCCGGCGCCAGCTCCACCCGCTCGGACGCCTCTGCCAGTGCGCGCCGCCCAGCGGCCGCCCCCTCAGGGGTGGACCGATCATGCACCGCGGTGATCGCGCCGTCCTGTACCTCCACCACCGCATCTGCCACTGCGAGGCGGTCCGGACCCGGCGTCTGCATCAAGGTTCCAGCCACCGCCAGCGTCACAGCCCCACCGTACTCAGCACACCGCGGCCCAGGCGAGCGAGCGCTGCACGCGAGGCGATTGTGCTTGGCTTCTTGGGCGCGCAGTTAGGTGCGGGCGTGTCGCGTCGGGGAGGTGTGTTTCCCGCTCGTGTTCGCTGCGCCCACGGGCCGTCCACACCACGGCGTGGCTGCCCACGGCGTCGCCCGTGTGCGCTGGACCGGTCCGCTTATTCGCTCGGCCTCTTAGGCCAGTAGGTCGGTGAAGGTGTCGATGGCCGTATCGATGTCGTCGGGGGTTGCGTCGAGGTGGGTGACCAGCCTGGATCGTGAGCCCTTCCAGCTGGTGAGGATCCCGCGGTCGGCCAGATCTTCGCGCGGGTTCGGTCGCTCTTCGGGAGGCTTGCCGTTGAGGCCGATGAACACCATGTTGGTGGCGCACGATTCGATCTTCACGCCTTCGATGGCCCCCAGGCCCTCGGCTAGGCGGGCCGCGTTGGCGTGGTCGTCGGCAAGACGCTCGATGTGGTGCTCCAGCGCGTAGAGTCCCGCGGCGGCCACCACGCCGGCCTGGCGCAAGCCGCCGCCGAGCATCTTGCGCCACTTGTGGGCTTCGTCGATGAACTCCGCCGACCCGGCCAGCACCGAGCCCATCGGCGCGCCCAGCCCCTTCGACAGGCACACCGAAACCGAGTCGAACGGTGCGGCCACAGCCGCAGGCGGAACCCCCAGCGCCACGGCCGCGTTCCACGCTCGGGCCCCGTCGAGGTGATGGGCGAGCCCATGGCGGGCGGCCAACTCGGCAGAGTCCCGCATCTGCTCGAGGCTGAGCACCTTGCCGTCGATGGTGTTCTCCAGGCACAGCAGCCGGGTGCGGGCGTAGTGGTGGTCGTGGGGCTTGACGGCGGCGGCTGCGGCGTCAAGGTCGATCATGCCGTCGGTGCCGGTGGGCACCGTCTGGGGCTGGATCGATCCGAGCACCGCCGCGCCGCCCGCCTCGTGGATGTAGGTGTGGGCGTGGTCGCCGGCGATGTACTCGTCGCCGCGCCCGCAATGGGACAGCAGAGCGCAAAGGTTGCCCTGCGTGCCGCTGGTCACGAACAGTGCGGCCTCCTTGCCGAGGAGTTCAGCCACCGCCTGCTGGAGCTTGTTGACGGTCGGATCCTCGCCGTACACGTCGTCGCCGACCGCGGCTGCGGCCATGGCAGCCCGCATGGCCGGCGTGGGCCGGGTGACGGTGTCGGAGCGAAGGTCGATCACGCCCGGCAAGGCTACGCCCCGGCGGTCGGGGAACCGGGGCGCCGGCGGGTGGTGCGTGCGGTGCCTCGCCGGCGTGCGCCGAGCGCGTCGAACAGGTCGATCCAGCGCGAGGGCACCACCGGCCGCGAGAAGAACTTCATCCCCAGGTTCACCGCCGGGCCTATGACGAGGAGCCAGTAGACCGTCCCCCAGCCCACGGTGCCGCCGAGGATCGCACCGACGGTGAACGGCACCGCCTCGATCATGAGGCGGGCCAGCCAGATGGGGACGCCGCGGCGGTGCATGGCCGTCATCACACCGTCGCGCGGTCCCGGACCCAGCATGACGCCGAGGTAGAGCCCCGAGCCCAGCGCCACCAGCCACGGGCTGGCCAGCGTCAGGGCCACCTGGCCGAAGACGGAGTCGGGCTGGTCGAAGACCGCCAGGGTCACGTCGGTCGACACCCCGACCACCACGGCGTTGGCCAGAGTGCCGAACCCCACCGGTTCGTGCGCCCACACCAGGCCGGCCACCAGCACCAGGCCGACCAGAATCGTGACCGTGCCGATGGTCAACGGCGTGTGCAGCGAGACGCCCTCGCCGAACACGGTCCAGGGGCCCTGACCCTGCCCGCCGAGCACCACGAGAGCCAGGCCCGCTCCGAAGATCCACAACCCGGCCAACAACTGCGGCAGCCGGCGGGCGACTTCGCGGGCGGTCGCCGACGGCGCGGCGCGGCCGGACTCGAAGCGAGGAGCGGTCACCGGTCGGATTTGAAGCCGTGGGCGCCGATGAGCGGCACGAAGCGCACCGCCGTGAGCCGTTCCGCACGGCACTCTTCGGCGAGCACTGGGTTGCCGTCGACCGCGACGTGCCCGGTGTCGGCGGTGGCGGCGGTGCGGTTGTGCCTGGTGTCCGCGTTGTCGCTGTTCTCGATGTCCGCGGCCAGCGGCCGGGTGTAGCGCATAAGGAACTGCTCGCCGTGGAGCGAGCCCACCGGCATCACCAGGCGGCCACCCGGCGTGAGCTGCTCCAGCAGGGGCGGCGGCGGAGCCGGACCGGCTGCGGTGACGACGATGGCGTCATAGGGCGCAGCGGCAGGCCAACCCAAGGTGCCGTCGCCCACCACGACCTCCACGGCGCCGAGTCCCTGGCCGGCCAGAGCGGCCCGAGCCTTCTCGGCCAGCGCCGAGCGCCGTTCGACGGTTACCACCCGACCGGCCAAGGCTCGCAGCACCAGCGCTCCGTAGCCCGAGCCGGTGCCGACCTCCAGTACTCGATCGTCGGGGCTCAACTGGGCCGCCTCGGCCATCATGGCCACCATGGCGGGCTGGCTGATGGTCTGTCCCTCGCCGATGGGCAGCGGCGCGTCGTCGAAGGCGGCCGCCGCGAACCGGCGGGGCACGAAGCGCTGGCGTGGCACCCGGCCAATGGCCTCCAGCACGGCCTCGTCGCGCACTCCGTGGCGACGGGCCTGAGCAACGAGGTCCGACAGCTGGCCTGTCGGACCGGCCATCGCCGACCTCAACCCGAACTGCGGGCTGCGACAGCAGTCAGACGCCGCAACGGAGGATCGGTGCTCGGCGGGGTCCGGCGGGGCGGCAGGGCGGCCAACAGGTCGGTGGTGGCGTCGGCGACGATGGCCACGGCCCGCTCGAAAGCGGCCTCGGTCGCGACCGACGTCTTCTGCACCCCGCTGACTTTGCGGACATACTGCCGGGCCGCGGCCTCGATCTCCGGGGTGGTGGCAGGAGGGGCCAGGCCCCTCAGGGTCGTGATGTTGCGGCACATGGCATCGACTCTACGCCGCCACCCCAACCACCATCAGCGCGACCGCTGCACTGCCCGGCAGGAGGCCGAGGGTCCTAAGAGGCCGAGCGAATAGGCGAGCGAGCGCGCTCCATACGGGCGAGGCCGTGGCCCGAGCGGCCCGTGAGCGCAGCGAACAAGAGCGGGAAATGCCCCGCCCCGACGCGACACGCCTGCGCTTATCTGCGCGCCCTCTAGGGTCATCGGGGTATGCCTGTTCGTGTTGTGGCCGGGACGGCCAAGGGCCGCCGATTGGAGGCGCCTCCGGGTGAGGTCACCCGCCCGACCCCGAACCGGGTGCGTGAGGCCGTGTTCAACTCGCTGTATTCGCTCGGCGCCATCGACGGTGCCCGTGTGCTCGACCTGTTCGCCGGCACGGGCGCCCTGGGGATCGAGGCACTGAGCCGGGGCGCCGCCGAAGCGGTGTTCGTGGAGCGCAACTCGGCCGTGGCCGATGTGTTGCGGCGCAACCTGGATCACACCCGCCTGGCCGATCAGGCCACCGTGACGGTCATGGATGTCGACTCGGCGCTCGACGGGCTGGCGTACCGCTCACAACGCTTCGATGTGGCGCTCGTGGACCCCCCCTACGACTTCGATGACTGGCCGGAGCTGCTTGCTCGGGTGCCGGCGGATCTGGTCGTGGCCGAGTCGGATCGAGCGGTGGATGTGGGGCCGGGGCTGGCCATCCACCATCGCAGGCGCCACGGGAGTACCGTAGTGACGTTCGCGCAGCCTGCCAGAGATGGCCCGACCCTCGCTGGAGTCGATAAGTGACCCGTGTGCTGTACCCCGGATCCTTCGACCCGATCCACTACGGCCATCTCGAGATCATCGAGACCGTCGCGCAGCTCTTCGACGAGGTGGTGGTGGCGGCCATGCGCAATCCCCAGAAGGGCGACGGTCTGTTCAGCCTCGACGAGCGTGAGCAGATGATCAAGGAGTGCTGCGCCCACCTGCCCAACGTCTCGGTGGCGATGTTCTCCAACCTGGTGGTCAACCTGGCCCGAGACCTCGGCGCCGACTTCATCGTCAAGGGACTCCGAGCGGTGTCGGACTTCGAGAACGAGCTTCAGATGGCCCAGATGAACCACGCCCTGGCGGGGGTGCAGACGGTCTTCATTCCCTCGGCCAGCAAGAGGTCGTTCGTGGCCTCCAAGCTGATCCGCGAGGTTGTCCGTCTCGGCGGGGAGGTCTCCTCCATGGTGCCCGAACCGGTGCAGACCCGCCTGGCGGCACGTTTCGAGCCGGAACGATGAACCCACGCGACACGATCGGTGCGACCGCAACCGGCCGCATCGAGAGTTCGGCTGAGGCCCGCCGCCTGGCCGTTGAGCAGATGCTCACCCAGGCCATCCGGGTGGTGGAGAGGTCGCGGCCCATGCCGTTCTCCACCTCGGTGATGATCAACGGCGAGGAACTGCTGGCCATGCTGCAGAAGGCGTTCGCAGCACTGCCGGAGGAACTGCGGGCGGCGCGGTGGATGCTCAAAGAACGCGACGACATCCGGATGCGAGCCCAACGCGAGGGCGAGGACATCATCGCGGCCGCTCGGGCTCGGGCCGAGCAGATGGTGCAGCGCAGCGAGTTGGTCAAGGCCGCGGAGATGCGGGCGCGGCGGACGGTGGACGAGGCGGAGGAACGGGCCAGACGGATGAAGCTCGAGACCGAGGACTGGTGCGATCAGCGCCTAGCGGCCTTCGAGGCGATGCTTCACAAGACGGCCACCGCGGTGTCGACGGGACGTCAGCGGCTCCAGGACACCAGGTTGCCGCGGCCTGAGCCGGTTCCCGGTCCGCCCGAACTCGATGATGACATCTTCGACCAGGACATGGGTTGAGCGAGTCCGAGGTTGAGCGGGCAACTCAGCGGCTGATCGTCGATTGCGTACGGCTGGAGGCGGGTTCGGTCGATCTCATCGAAGTCGAGCGTTCGTGTCGTCTGGATGACCCCGGCGTGCATGGGGCCTCCGTGGTGGACAGCGTGGTGGCTCTGGAAGCGACGGTGCAACGGTCCGGGGGTGCATACCTGGCTGTCGGACGGGTGCAGGGCACATGGACCGCGGAGTGCCGCCGCTGCCTGGAGGAGGTGCAGGGACCGCTGGAGGCGTCGATGCGGGAAGTGTTCGAGTGGGAGCCCACCGACGGCGAGACCTGGCCGATCAACGATCAACGCATCGACCTGGCTCCTGCGGCTCGCGAGGTGGCGATGCTCGCGCTTCCGCTGGCCCCGCTGTGCTCTGAGGAATGTGCGGGTCCCATACCGGAGCGCTTCCCAACCGGCCCCGCCGCGGCAACTCAAGGTCGCAGCATCGACCGCTGATCGCGGGGGCGAGGTCCCGAGCGGTGATGGCCCCGCTCGCTCGCCTATCCGCTCGGCCTCCTATTCACATGCATTCTGCGTGTTTGTTCGGTTGGCGGCGTTTGATGGATGACGGAGGAATGACTCAATCACGTCGATGGCGTCAATGTTGATGGCGTCATTGTCGATGGCGTCAGTGTCGATGTCGAGGAGATGGCTTGAAGCAAACGAGTCATCTTCCGACGACTTGTCAGCCTTTGTGACGTCAAGAACCACTGCTCCTCCTGAGGTGACAGCTCGTAAAGCTGTGCTGCTTCGGGCTGGCCCTTCTCTACTACGCTCGCGCCGGGGGATGTGTGCCAAGTTGTGCCAACTTGGTGGCACACATGTGCCAAGTTGCAGGCGAGGGAAGCGTGAGCGGATCGCCTCGGCGGAGTGTGTCGCACCCTGGTGGGCGGTAGGCTGCCCGGCCGCAGTTCGCTTGCTCGGCTACCGCAGATCAGGATCTCCGCATGGCTGTTCCCAAGAAGAAGACCTCGAAGGCCAAGGGGCGCAGCCGGCGGGCTTCCGCGTGGAGGATCCGCCAGGGTGGCCGCAGCGCCTGCAGTCGTTGCGGCGCCGTCAAGCGGCCCCATCGGGTGTGCGGCCACTGCGGGTGGTATCGCGACCGGCAGGCCATCGAAGTCGAATAGCCGCGCACCCAGGCGACCACACGCGGGCAAGCGCGGAGTGTCGACGGGCGGCGATGGAACCTTTGTCGCTTGTGAATGGTCTGAATGACCGTGCGCCGTGGGGCTGTTAGCCGGATGAAGCGGACCGCCCCAGATGGCGCGGCAGAACCGTCGACTCTGCGGCCGCCGTCTTCGGGACGGTCGGCACAGATGAGCGTCATGTACGGGACGGAGCCATGGAACCGGTAGCCGTAGACGCCATGGGGGGTGACCGCGCTCCCGACGAGGTCGTGGCCGGCGCCCGCCGCGCCTCCGACGAACTGGGAATCCCGGTAGTGCTGGTGGGGCAGCCCGAGGCGATGGGCGACACCGGCGGCCTCGAGGTGATCGAGGCGTCGCAGGTGATCCCCATGGACGCCGAACCCGGATCGAGCGTGCGCGCCATGAAGGACTCTTCGCTGGTGCGAGCGGCTGAGGCCGTGCGTGACGGTCGGGCCTCAGCGATGGTGTCGGCGGGCAACACCGGTGCGGCCATGGGCTCCGCGCTGCTGCGCATGGGGCGCATCCGCGGCATCTCCCGCCCAGCCATCGCCACGCCCATCCCCACGCCGGGGTCGAGTCCCACCACCATGCTCGACTCGGGCGCCAACGCGGAGTGCCGACCGGAATGGCTGGTGCAGTTCGCTCGCATGGGATCGGTCTACGCCCGAGACCGATTCGGGATCGAGCGGCCCCGGGTGGGTCTGCTGTCGATAGGCGAGGAGGCCGGCAAGGGCAACGACTTCACCAAGGGAGTCTTCGACCTGCTCTCCAATGGCCGCTGGGCCGACGACGTGGAAGCGGAGTGGATCGGCAACGTCGAAGGCCGCGACATCATGACCCCCGATGTCGATGTGGTCGTCACCGACGGCTTCACCGGCAACGTCACGCTCAAGGCGCTCGAGGGGGCGTTGCGGGCCTTGTTCGGCCGGATGCTGGTGGCGATCGACACCGACGACACGTCACGCAAGGCCGGCGACATGCTCGCACCCGCCCTCGACGTGATGGCCCAGGAGCTTCACCCCGACGGCGTCGGCGGAGCGCTGCTGTTGGGGGTGCGGGGCGTGTGCGTGATCTCCCACGGAGCCAGCAGCGCGGCTGCGGTGATGAACGCGATCAGGGTGGCACGCGAGATGGTCGCCGCCGGCATGGTCGACCACATAGCGGCCACCGCCCGCTCGTAGCCCTCCAACGCCATGGAGCCCGGACGCTCTTGGAGCCCTCGGCGGTAGGGTGGTCGGTCGCGTCGACGAGAGACCATGCACGGAGGTGCCGATGCCGGCAGAGACCCATGTGGAGCAGTCACCCATCGGTCGTGACGAGGTTCTGGCGCTGGTGCGTGACCGCCTTGCGGACATCCTCGAGATCGAACCCACCGACATCGCCGAGGGTGCCTCGTTCGCCGACGACCTCGACGCCGACTCGCTCGCGCTGATCGAGTTGGTGGAGGCAATCGAGGAGGAACTGGCCGAGCGTGCGGTCGGCTTCCGCATCGAGGACGAGGATCTGGAGGATCTGCGCTCGGTGCGAGACGCCGTCGACTACGTCGTAGCGAAGCTCGGTTGACGGCCCGCAAGGCCGAGCGGCATCCGGCGCATGGTTGGACGATCCTCAGACAGCAGCGCCTTGGCGGACACCGCCGAAGTGATGGACCGTCTTGGCCACCGTTTCGCTGACGCTGCGTTGCTCACCTTGGCCTGCACCCATCGGTCCTGGTGCGCGGAGAACGCCGGATCAAGCTCCAACGAGCGGTTGGAGTTCCTCGGCGATGCGGTTCTTGGCTTGGTGGTCACCCAGAGGCTCTACGCCCGTTTCGGCGACTGGTCCGAGGGCGATCTGGCCAAGACCCGTGCCTCGCTGGTCAACTCGGCCACGTTGGCTGAGGTGGGCAGGTCGATCGGCCTGGGAGACGTGCTGCGCCTGGGCCGGGGCGAGGAGGCGTCCGGTGGCCGTGACAAGTCTTCGATCCTGGCCGACGCCATGGAAGCGGTGATCGGGGCCGTGTATCTCGATGGCGGACTCGGCGCAGCCGACGACGCCGTGGGCCGGCTACTGGGCGGGCGCATCGATGCTGCCTCGCGCGCTCCCGGCCACGCCGACTTCAAGACGAGGCTGCAGGAACTGGCCGCCCACCTCGGATTGGCCCCGCCCGTCTATGAGGTGACCGCCAGCGGTCCGGCGCACGACCCGAGGTTCGAGGCCACGGTGCATGTCGGCACCGCTAGAGGCAACGGTCGGGGCAGCAGCAAGAAGGACGCCGAACAGCAGGCCGCACAGGTCGCCCACGCGGCTCTCGAATCAGAGCCTCGTAGAGACTCAGACGTGCGCCCAGAATCGAGCGTGCGCCCAGAATCAAACGTGGGGCCAGAATCGAGCGTGCGCCCAGAATCGAACGTGAGGCGAGAACCACAGGACCAGTCAGAACCAGAGATCCGGCCAGAACCACGGGTTCGGCAAGAAACAGGGGTCAGATCATGAGCGCGGCGCGCACCAAACAAGGTCTTGCCTTCGAGCTGCCCGAAGTCGAGACGATACGGCGTGACCTCGAACGCGAGATCGTCACCCGCAAGGTCAAGGCGGCCGAGGCCGCAAGCATGAAGTGCCTGCGCCGCTACCACAACCGCAAGGCCTTCACCTCACAACTCGAGGGCGCCAAGATCACCGACGTCCGACGGGTGGGTCTGTACCTGGTGATCGAGCTCAGCACCGAGATGCTGCTGGTGCTGTCGCTCGGATCGTCCGGCTCCCCGCGCCGCAACGCCAACAAGAACCCCAAGGTGGCAGGCACCGAAGTGGTGATCTCCTTCACCCAGTACGGCCAGTTGCGCTTCGTCGACACCGAGGGCACGGGCCAGTTGTTCGTGGTGCCCGGCGACGACCTCGCCACCGCCGTGCCCGATGTGGCCGCCCTCGGTCTCGATCCGGTCGCTAGACCGATCTCGTGGACCGAGATGGGCCGGCTCCTGTTGCAGAAGAACACCAAACTCAAGACTCTGATCACCGACGACACCTTCGTGGTCGGCATCGGCAACATCTACGCCGACGAGATCCTCTTCGAGGCGGGACTGCGATTCGACCGGATCGCCAACACCCTGTCCACTCAGGAGATCCGCCGCCTGCACCGGGCGCTTGTCGGCACGATGCACGACGCCATGAAGTACCGGGGCACATCGGTGGCCGAGCGGCCCTTCGTCGATCCCTTCGGCCAGCCCGGCAACTACGGGAGCCACCTCAAGGTGTGGGGCCGCCACGGCGAGTTGAGCGAGAGGTCGAGGACGCCGATCAAGCGGACCAAGTTCCGCGGCGTGTGGACCTACTACTGCGACACGCAGGTCTGAGGCTGCCCATTTGCTCGGTCGCTGATCGGCGGGGAAGCCACCGGGATGCCCGGTTGTCAACACCGGTCGAACTAGCGTCGCGCCCGTGCACCTGAAGACGCTGACGCTGAAGGGCTTCAAGTCCTTCGCCGAGCCGGCCTCGATCCGTTTGGAGCCGGGGGTCACGGTGGTCGTCGGCCCCAATGGGAGCGGCAAGTCCAACGTGGTGGACGCGGTGGCGTGGGTGCTGGGCGCCCAGGCCCCGAGCGCGGTGCGTTCCGCCCGGATGGACGACGTGATCTTCGCGGGCGCGGCCAACAAGCCTGCACTGGGCCGGGCCGAAGTCTCGCTCACGATCGACAACTCCGACGCAGCGCTGCCGACGGCGTCCAGCGAGGTGCGGATCACCCGCACCCTGTTCCGAAGCGGCGAGTCGACCTACGCGCTCAACGGCGCCCCGTGCCGGTTGCTCGACATCGTCGAGCTGCTCTCCGACACCGGCGTGGGCCGCCAGCAGCACATGATCGTGTCGCAGAGCCAGATCGACGCCGTTCTCAACGCCCGTCCCGCCGACCGCCGGGCGGTGGTGGAGGAGGCGGCCGGAATCCTCAAGTACCGCAAGCGGCGGGAGCGGGCCGAACGGCGGCTGTTCGCCACCGACGGAGACCTGACCCGGCTCAGCGACCTGTTGCGCGAGGTGCGCAGGCGGCTGCGTCCCTTGCAGAAGCAGGCCGAGGCCGCCCGGCGCCACGCAGACCTGCTGTCGGAGTTGGAGGCGCTGAGGGTGCATCTGGCCGGCCGCGAGATCACCGACATGCGAGAGCAGCTGCGGCTGCACAAGCAGCAGGGTGAGGCGCAGGCGGCACGGCAGTCCGAATTACGAGCGGAGCTCGACGACCTGCACGCCCGGGTGGTGGCCGACGAGCAGCGGCTGGCCCGTCACGGAACCCACGACCACTCAGAGCGCCTGGCCCGCCTCGAAGGGCTGCGGGCCAGAGCGGCCGGTCTGGCCGCGGTGGCGGTCGAGCGTCGGCGGGGCATCGAACACCAACGATCCGCCCTCGTCGATCATGACCTGGCGGCGGGACTGCAGGCCGAACTGGAGCGTTGCCGCAAGGAGCTCTCCGCGGTGGTGTTGTCGGCAGCGGCGGCCGACTCCGACCGGCTCCGGCTCGAGCGCTTGCAGCAAAGCCTGGAAGCCGACCGTGCTCGTTTCGGCGCCGAATGGGGTGACGTGACGGGATCCGACGCCGGCGCCAAGAGCGAGGCGGCCGAGGCCCGCGGCGAGCTGTCGGCGCTGCAGTCGACCATCGAGCACAGCCGGGGTGAGCAGAATCGCCTCACTGAGAGTCTCAAGGAGGGTGAGCGTCGCCTGCCGGATCTGGCCGCACAGGCAGACGACCGCCGCCACCAACTGGATCGATGCAACCAGCAGGTCGCGGCGCAACGAGCGGAACTCGATGCGGCGAGGACCGACCGCGAGGATGCCTCGACTGGGTTGGACGACGCGGTCGCGGCCCGTTCGCAGGCTGAAGGCGATTTGCGGCACTGGATCGCACGCCGCGATGCCCTTGCGATGGCCCTCGAATCGGCCGACAGAGCCGTGCCCGTCGATGCGCAGGTCGCCGCCGACGGCGTGGTGGGGCTGCTGGGCGACCTTGTGGAGGTGGACGACGGGCTCGAAGCAGCCTTCGCGGCTGCGGTCGGCGACGCCGCCGGTGCCCTCGTGGTGCGAGACATGGCAACGGCCGGACGCGTGCTCGACAGCATGGAGGCCGGTGACGCGGGCGCGGCGGTGATCGCGCTGGGGGGCGCCGCCGCCGACGCGGCTGCCGGTGCGGCGGTCGAACGCCTGAGACTTGCGCCGTTGAGAAGCCGTGTCCGCGCCGCCGACCCCGATGTCGGCCGCCTGCTGGACGTGTTGTTGGCCTCCACGGTCCTCGTGGAGGACGATTGGCGGGTCGCAGCCGAGACCTGGATGCGCCATCGGGACCTGGTGGTGGTCACCCCCGCCGGTGACCGGTTGAGCGCCCGGGGCTGGCGACTGGGCGTGCACGGCGCGGCCGGGCTCCGGCGAGCCCTTGCAGAGGCCGAACACCGGGTCGAAGCCTCCCATCGGGCGCACGCCGATGCCGAAGCCGCCTGCGACGCAGCCCGGATCCGGCTGCACGACAGCCGCGACACGGTCGAGGAGATCAGGGGACGACTGGCCGCAGCCGAGAGTGCGGCGTCGTCGGCAGCTGAGCACATCAGCCGCGCCGAGGCCGATCGTCGTGAACTCGAAACCGCCAACAGCACCCTGCGCGACCGATTGACCGACGTCCACGGACGTCTCGACGAGGCCGTTCGCAGGGCTGCGCAGATCGAGTCCACGCTGCCCGAACTCGAGGCGGCTGAGGCCAGGATCCATCAGCGCGGCCGTGAAGCGGCCGAGGCCCGGGCCGCCCTGGACCAGCGTGCGGCCGAGGCAGCCAGCATGGCCGCCGAGCAGAGCGCAACCGATGCCCGCCACCAGCAGCGTCAGCAGATGCTGCAAGCCCGTGCGTCAGAGCTGGAGGACCGGCTGTCTCGTCACCGCGCCTCGCGGGCCGCGGCCGGCGATCGCCTGGCCCGGCTGGAGCGTGAGGTAGCCGTTCTCGAAGCGTTGGCGCGAGCGGTGGAGCAGCGCACCGGAGTCCTCAAGGCAGACCTGGCCGAGATCCGAGAGGTACGGCGCAGGCAGTCCGAGGAGGTGCGAGCCCTGGCTGCGAGCCTCGACGATCTGCGTGGCCGGCATACGGAGGCCGATCGTCGGCATGAGGCCCTGCGCCAAGCCGAGAGCCGTCGCGACATCGAGGAGGCCGAGCTGCGAACGGTGCTGCAGGGCGCGGTGGAGCGCCTGCGCGACGCTCATGGTCTGTCCCCCCAGCAGGCGGCGGATGCGCCGCTGCCGGAACTCCCCGACGGGTTCACCCCCGCACAGCGCGTGGAGCAGCTGGCCGCCGAGTTGGAGATAATGGGTCCCGTCAATCCTCTGGCGCTGACCGAGTACGACGAGCTCTACGAGCGTCACGAGTTGCTGAGCGGCCAGATGGACGACATCCGAGCGGCCCGCCGGGATCTCAACCGGGTGATCCGGTCGATCGACGGCGAGATCAAGACGGTGTTCAGCTCAGCCTTCCTCGACGTGGCCACCAACTTCGAGTTGCTCTTCGAGGCTCTGTTCCCGGGCGGAGAGGGTCGTTTGAGCCTCACCGACCCCGACGACCTGCTCGACACCGGCATCGAGATCTCGGCCAAGCCCTCAGGCAAGAACGTGAAGCGGCTGTCGCTGCTGTCCGGCGGCGAGCGCACCCTGGCCGCGCTGGCCTTCCTGTTCGCGGTGTTCCGCAGCCGGCCTTCGCCCTTCTATGTGATGGACGAGGTGGAGGCCGCTCTCGACGACGTCAACCTCCACCGTTTCTTGAAGCTCATCGACGAGTTCCGCGCCGATGCGCAGCTTCTCATCGTCACCCACCAGAAGCGCACGATGGAGGCCGCAGACTGCCTGCAAGGGGTGTCGATGAGGCCTGGCGGCTCCTCGATGGTGGTGTCCGAGCGGGTATCCGACGCCGCCTAGAGGGCGCGCAGACGCCGCCAAAAGGGGAAGTCGCCCGGGCCGGGGAAGGTAGCCGGTCGCGGTTCTCTCAACTGCTCGGCCTAGCTTCTAGGGCGGATGCAGGATCCTCACCCCGCCGAGCAGACCGCGGTCCTCAGGCCGCCGGAAGCAGACCCTGCGGCCCCGCGGCAAGCGCCGCAGGCGCGTCGATCTGCGGGACGGGTAGCCACGTTGGTGCTTCTGGCATGCCTGGTGCTCGTCGCCGGCACCACCCTCGGAGTTGTCGTCTTCGATGGCCCTGCGAACACCGATCCCGGCCCCGGTCTGCGACCGGCCTCGGAGGCGGAGATCGCCGCGGTCGGCGGTTCCGAAGGTCGCGTCAGCGGGGAGCAGCCCACCGGAGATCAGCCGGCCGTCGAGCAGCTCGCAACCGGCGATACACACGTCGAAGAGCCGGATGGAGCCGGTCAGGGCGGGTTCGCGGACGGTCCGGCCGTCGCCCTCCCCGAGCAGGTTCCGGACACGACCGTTCCGCAGCACCCCGCGCCGGTCGTCTCGGAGGAGCCGGTGGTGGCGGTGGCCGAGGCGCTGAGCCCGTCGGTGGTGCTGGTGGAGGTCGGGGATCAGTTCGGCTTCGGACTGGGCTCGGGCATCGTGTGGGACGCCGTCAACGGTTATGTCGTCACCAACCAGCATGTCGTGGAGGACTCCGAGACCGTGACCGTCACATTGTCGGACGGAACCAGCCTCGACGGCGAAGTGGTCGGGGGGTCGTCGGGCCACGACGTGGCCGTGGTGCGCGTCGACCCCGCCGGGGCTGAGCTGGTGGCCGCCACCTTCGCACCGGCCTCGTCGGTGCGCGTGGGCCAGTTGGCGGTGGCCATCGGCAGTCCCCTTGGGCTGACGGGCACGGTCACCGCAGGGATCGTGAGCGCGGTGAGGATCCAGGTTCAGGGCGGCGCCGATCCCAACGCGCCGGTGCCGGTGGAGATGATCCAGACCGACGCCGCCATCAATCGCGGGAACTCCGGGGGAGCGCTGGCCGACTCGCACGGCCGGGTCATCGGGATGAACACCATGATCCAGACCAACACCGGCGGCAGCATCGGCCTGGGATTCGCGGTTCCCAGCGACACGGTGGATCTGATCGCCACCCGCATCGTCAACGGCGAATCGCTGGAACTCGGCTATCTGGGCATCAGCGGCCAGGGCGGCGAGGGCGACGATGTGGGCGTGGTGGTGGTGGAAGTTCTGCCGGGATCACCGGCCGACGAGGCCGGCCTCGAGGTCGGCGACGTGATCGTCAGCCTCGGCGGCGAGCCCATGTACGACATCACGGAACTCTCCGCCGCCATCAAGCTGCGTCGACCCGGCGAGACCGTCGAGTTGACGGTCAAGCGTGGCGGCGACCTCTACATCGCGACGGCCGTGCTGGACCCGCTGGGGTGACCTTGGAGATCCTCCTAGCGCTCGTCGTGCTGGTGGTCGTGGTGCTGGCCGCGGCCGTAGTCGTGCGCAGGCGCCGACGCCCGTCCGCTGCGGATGCCCTCAGGGACGACGCGGCCGCGGTGGGCGAGGTCGCCGACCGGGTGGTGGGTCGCTTGGCCGAGCGGGCCGACGGCAGTGCGGCGCGCTCATCGGTGTCGCTGCGCGACCGCCTTGGGAAGGCGCGCGCCGCGCTGACCGCGCCGTTGGGCTCCGCGCTGGAGCGCACGTCGACCTCCGCCGAAGCGTGGACCGAAGTGGCCGAGGCCCTGATCAGGGCCGATGTGGGGTTGGCAGCCAGTTCCGAGATCGTGGAGGCGGCCAGGGCGCGACTCCCAAGCGCGGCCCACGGGGCGTCTGCGGCGCAGGAGGCACTGCAGGCTGAACTGCGTGAGCGGCTCGATGGCTTCGACCGGTCACTGGCCCGACGAGCCGACGGCGACGGCCCCTCGATATGGCTGTTCGTAGGGGTGAACGGCACCGGAAAGACCACCACCATCGGCAAGCTGGCCCAACGCGAGACGCAGGCCGGCAGCGGGGTGGTGCTGGCCGCGGGCGACACGTTCCGGGCCGCGGCTGCCGACCAGCTGGCCATGTGGGCCGAGCGCTCCTCGGCGCACATCGTGCGCGGCGCGGCCGGGGCCGACCCCGCCTCGGTGGTGTACGACGCAGTCGAGTCGGCCGCAGCCAGAGGAGCGGATCTGGTGTTGGCCGACACCGCCGGGCGGTTCCACACCGAACAGAACCTCATGGCCGAGCTGCAGAAGGTACGCCGGGTGGCCGACCGGGGATCGGGTGTCGTCACCGAGACCCTCCTGGTGCTCGACGCCACCACCGGGCAGAACGGTCTGGCCCAGGCCCGGCAGTTCACCGAGGCCGTCGACGTCACCGGCGTGGTGCTCACCAAACTGGACGGCTCGGCCAAGGGCGGGATCGTGGTGGCTGTGCAGGCCGAGCTCGGCGTGGCGGTGAAGCTCGTGGGGGTAGGGGAGCAGGCGGGCGATCTGATCCCATTCGACGCCTCGGAGTTCGTGGACGCCCTGTTCGCCTGAGGCGGCGAGTGAATTCGCTCGCCAATGCGCCCGGCCGCTGAGCGGCGTCTTGATAGCAGGACCCCGCGGGTAGTGTGACCCGGCCATGTTCGACACGCTCACCAGCCGGTTCGAGACCGTCTTCTCCAGGCTTCGCAGCCGGGGACGGCTGTCGGCGGAGGATGTCGACACCGCTCTGCAACAGATCCGGGTCGCACTGCTCGAAGCCGACGTCAATGTCGACGTGGTCACAAGCCTCACCGGGCGCATACGCAGCCGAGCCGTCGGCGAGGAACTCTCCGGGGCGCTCAACCCCGCTCAGCAGGTGGTCAAGATCGTGCTCTCGGAGCTCACTACGAGCCTCGGAGGCGAGCGGTTGGCCATCACCCACGCGTCGAAGCCGCCCACCGTGATACTGCTGGCCGGCCTGCAGGGATCGGGCAAGACCACCAACGCGGCCAAGCTCGCTCAGTGGTTCCTGCGTCAGGGCCGCAGCCCGCTGCTGGTCGGCGCCGACCTGCAACGCCCCGCCGCCGTGGAGCAGCTCCGCACTCTGGGCGAGCGCGCCGGCGTGCCCGTGTTCAGCCATCCCCGGAGCCCGGTCAAATCGGCGTCGGCCGCTCTCAACGAGGCGTCACGCACCGGACGTGACGTGGTGATCGTCGACACCGCCGGACGCCTGGCCATCGACGCCGAGATGATGGATCAGGCCCGCCGGATCTCCAAGGCGGTGAAGCCTCACTACACCTTCCTGGTGGTGGACTCCACCGTCGGCCAGGATGCGGTGAACTCGGCCAAGGCCTTCCACGACACGCTCGGGCTCGACGGTGTGATCCTCACGAAACTCGACGGCGACGCTCGCGGCGGTGCCGCCCTGTCGGTGAAGGAAGTGGTGGGACGGCCCATCGCATTCGCGTCGGTGGGCGAGAAGCTGGAGGACTTCGAGCCGTTCCATCCCGACCGTCTCGCCAGCCGCATCCTTGGCATGGGCGACGTCGAGACGTTGATCGACAAGGCCGAGGCCGCCTTCGAGGCCGACCAGGCCACCGAGACGGCGTCGCGGCTGATGGAGGGCACGTTCACCTTCGACGACTTCCTTTCCACGATGCAACAGGTGCTCGGCATGGGCAACCTGCGCAGCATCCTCAACATGATGCCGGGCATGCCCAAGGAGCTTCGCGGCGCCGACATCGACGAGAGCCGCATCGGCCGCATCACCGGGATGATCCATTCGATGACGCCGGCGGAGCGGGCCCAACCTGACATCATCGACGCTTCCCGGCGTCGTCGCATCGCAGCCGGCTCCGGTTGCCGCCCCGCCGACGTGAAGGCGCTGGTCGATCAGTTCAATCAGATGCGCGCCGCGATGAGGGGCCTCGG